>DATFPZ010000387.1:0-2845 GCA_035264545.1 Acidimicrobiia bacterium | reverse complement strand
CGCTGCGCCAGGTCGATCTCGTCGCGTTTGGTCAGGAGCGGGCGACGGGCGATGTCGATCAGGTACAGCTCGACCAGGTCCTGGTCGACGTGCGTTGCCTCGCGTGTCGCCATGGATGCCCGGTCTGCCTAGGGCTCCGACCGATCACGAGCTCGGAGCCGCGCCGGACCTGTGTCGGTGTCGACGCGCACGGTCGCGGGCGTTTCCCTGCGGCCCCAGATGTGCGCCCACACCGGCACGAACGCCAGCATCAGCACCACTGCGACGACGAGGGCGGGTACTGCCATCGATCTCACCTCTCCTTGCTCGCGGCGAACGGATCCGCCGGTGTCGGGGGAATCACGAAGGTCCATGCGTGACGAATCGGATACTCGTCGCGCACGACATCAGTCTCGATGTGTGCGTCGCCTCGGAGCTCTTCCGGTTGCGACCAGAGCCGGCTCACAAGGAACGCCACCAACGTCGCCAGAAGGGAACCAACGACTCGCCGCCCGCGCCGTGCGCCGCCTGCGGCGACACCCCGGCTTTCGCATGACGACTGGAGGCGCCAATGAGATCCTCGGCGAGAGGATCTCGGATCAGCACCGAAGGACGCGCACCGGACTGGCTAGAGCTGGACCGCATTCTTGGCCTCTTCCTCGAAGCGTTCCCCGGGCGGATGCCCGTGGATGCGAGTCCCCCGTCGAAGGGAACCACTTGGCGGAGGCCAATCGGTCGGCGAAGTCGTCACCGGCTGGGTCGGCGAGTCAGCGACCGTCAACCAATCACCGTACACCTGTTTGCGCAGAGCCGGTACCGCGCGCGACAACCGTTCAATTCAATCGCTTTGCGTCATGTCGAGAACCCGGCGACACTGCACGTCAGGTGCGGCTCTTCGAGTCCCCTCCTCCGATCCCATCCGTCGGACCGGTCGTCCGTACATGGCGGATCGGGAGCGCGATGAAACCTTCTGCCGGGAGTCTGGTCGAGGATCCCAGCGGTTCTCGGGATGTCCTGCATCCCTCAGGTGTGCTCGATCGCTCTGCGTCACGCGCCCTGCGCGAGGAGATCAGCCGGACACTGTCACGCGGGCCGGCGAAGCTGGTCGTCGATCTCTCCAACGTGAGCGATGTCGATGCGGCGGGACTTGACGTTCTCGTCTACGCCTGCCGTGCGGCGACGGCCGCGCACGTCAAGTTGGTGTTGTGTTCGCTGCCACCGCTCGTCCTCGAGCTCCTCGAACCGACACGCCTCAGCGATCTCGGCGACGTCGACATCGAGCCGGCCGTGCCGGTCCCGTTGCCCGGCACCGCTGCCTGAGCGATACCCCGAGGAAACCGTCAGTACAGCCAGGGATCCTTGAGGTCGCGGTACTCGACGTCGGCCATGAGCTCTTCGAACTCGCCCATCTGGGCGGCGAGCGCGGCGGGCGGTTCCTTCTTCTCGCCCTCACGCGCGTCGGCTTCGCTCGTGAAGTAGTTGACCTCGACGTAGCGGTCGGGCCCGGTCCAGACCCGGAGCCCGCCGATGAGATCGGGCCGCCACGACCCTGCAACGTCCTCGAAGCCCGCGTCCAGCGTGTGCAACCGGTCACGGTCGGCGCTGCCCTTCATGACCTGGGCGAAGCCGGCGTCGTTCGACCCGCCGCCGAGGAGCGGCTCGACGTCCTCGGAATCCGTGAACGTGACGTCGCCGGCGAAGCACTTCTCGGTCTCGGTCCACCAGCGCCCCTGCTCGGGTCGTTCGCTGTTGGCCTTGGCGGCAGCGGCCGACTCGAAGCGGGCGAACGCGATCCCGTTGCCGTCGTCAGTCACCCCGGCCGTCGATCCCAGAAACCCCGTCGCGCCGGGCCGCAGGTCGCTCATCCACTGGTCCATCTGGCGGTGCAGGCCCTCACGATCGGACACCCGACCTTCGAACACTTGCACGAACATCCCGATCACCCCCCTGGAGTTGGCTCCGCGCCGAATGATCGTCCCGTGGGGATATAACCGCAACCGGTTCATGGCCGATCGACGTAGCGTGACGACGTCGGGAGGTCGGAGCGATGCAGCAGGCATTCGTGTTCGAGAAGGTGGCCGTTCTCGTCCGCACCTGGCACGAGCCGATGGAGCCGCCCGAACGCGGCGCCCGGGTGGAGGTGCGTCTGCTCGCCGACGAGCCGCGGCGAGGGTCGCGTTCAGCGGCCCAACGCGTTGTGATCGACCAGCCGGTGTTCCGGGCCGACCTCTTCGATCAGGTCGACGGCCCGCCCGGCAACCTCTTGAGCGCGCACTTTCATCCCCGCTTCGAGGGGGTCGAGCCGTGTGACCGGCACTGGCGCTACGAGATTCGAGCCGATCCCGCCGGCTGGCTCGAGGCGCAGCTCCGCGACCTTCGCCGGCTCCTCCAGGAGTCCGGCGTCGACGTCACCGACGCGCCATGGATCGAAGACGACGCAGCCGCGCTTCGAGACGCAATCCCGAACATCTCGGCCGCGGTCGACGCGGCGTGGGACGCGGTCCGAGCCTGAAGCGCGACGAGCCGGGGCTCAGCCCTCGGCGCGCTCCGGCTCGGTGGCCGGGGGCGCTTCGGGAGGCGCGGTCACGTCACGCGACTCCTCGGGCGACGGTACGCCATCGTGTTGCCGGCGTGCCCGCTTTGCGGCTTGCTTTTCCTGACGCTTTCGCTCGCGCTCGCGTTTCTCGAACGACGTGCGCTGACGACCCGCCATGAGTCCTCCTTGTTCGCTCTCGAGGTGCCGGACAACGGCAGTGCCGCTGCCCGGCGCCCCGCGTGAGCTTCGTCAGACGACTCGGACGTTCTGGGCTTCCTCGCCCTTCCGGCCGGGGGCCACGTCGAACTCGACGCGCTGGCCGTCCTCGAG
>DATFPZ010000386.1:0-11421 GCA_035264545.1 Acidimicrobiia bacterium | reverse complement strand
CAACAACGCCTTGTGAGGGTTCGGGGGCGCCGAGACAGTCCATCACCATCCGTGCGACCTCCGATTCGTCGAGGTGTTCGAGATCGAAGACCGGACAAGCGCGGCGGGATTCGAGTTGCCGCGCGAGACGCAGCGCGGGGTTTTCGTTTTCGACCCGAATTGTCGCGATGCACAACACCGGCTCGGACGCAAGATTGTCGACGAGGTACTCGACGATCATCAGGGTTTCAGGGTCTGCCCAGTGGAGGTCTTCGAGGACGACAAGGCATCCTCGGTCGGCCGCCATGATCCGTAGGAACCGAAGGACGGCTTCCCCCAGCACGACGACCGAATCGTCCGCGCCTTCGATGCGGTCGTCTCGCCACTCCGGCACGAGGCGACCGAGAGCGGGTCGGAACGGCAGGAGTTCGGGATCCTCGGGGGGACCCTCGGTCCGCACCGCGGCGCAGAGCGCTTCGGCCAGGGGGCGGTACGGAATGGGGCTCGCGCTCTGCACCGCCCGTCCTCGCAGAACGATCATCCGGGCGTCCTCGGCGGCGGTCGCGGCCGCGCGAGCGAGCCGAGATTTCCCGATGCCCGCCTCACCAACGAGGAACAGCGCCTGCCCGCAACCGGCGCGGGCGTTCTCGAGAGTGACCTTGATCGTGTCCAGTTCGCGGTCGCGCCCGATCACGGTGGGGCAAAGCAGTGCCTTTGTCGGCGACGGCGCACTTCGGGTCCCTGCCACGGCGCCCCCTGGACTTCCCGCGAGGTCGATTCGGCCCTGGGTGAAATGTACCGGTTCGGCCGAGACTGCGCGGAAGTCGCGCGGTCGTTTCGTGTCGATCGGGGCGGTGTGAGACGCCACGCCTACCATGCGCGGCGTGCGCGTGCCCCGTCTGAGCCCGGCGCAGTACCGGCGCGTGACGGTCGGCGCCGCGGCGCTGCTGGCGGTGATCATCGTGACGGGCGCCGCCGTGCGTCTCACCGGCTCGGGGCTCGGGTGTCCGGAGTGGCCGAACTGCGAGGCGGGCCGGGTCACGCCGTACGCCGCGAACGACTTCCACGCCATGGTCGAGTTCGTGAACCGCCTCGTCACGGGTCTCGTCTCGATCGCAGTCGTCGTCGCGGTGCTGGGATCGCTCGTCCGCCGGCCCCGCCGTGGCGACCTGGTCGTGCTGTCCCTGGGTCTCGTCGTCGGTGTGATCGTGCAGATCGCGCTCGGGGCGCTGGTTGTCGAGAAGCTGCTGTCGCCGCCGTGGGTGATGAGCCACTTCCTGGTGTCGATGCTGCTCCTCGCGAACGCCCTCGTCCTGTGCCGGCGCGCCGCGCAGCCCGACGCCGGGTTCGCGCACCGACCCGTGCCGGTCGTCGCGCCCTCGGTAGTGTGGATGAGCCGCGTGCTCGTGGTCGCGGCCTCGGTTGTCGTGGTCACCGGGACCGTCGTCACGGGCTCCGGGCCCCACTCCGGTGACGTGCCGGGCACGGCGCAGCGGGCCACGCGCCTCGACCTCTTCATCCCCGACGTCGTCCGCGTCCACGGGACGAGCGCCATGGTGCTCCTCGCGCTCGTGCTCGTGACGCTGCTGCTCGTCCACCGGACGGGCGCTCCGCTTGCCGTGACGCGCCGGCTGGAGGTGCTGCTCGTCGTGCTTGTCGCGCAGGCCGGTGTGGGGTACGCGCAGTACTTCACCGGGATCCCCGCCCTGCTCGTCGGCATCCACGTCGCCGGCGCCACCGCGCTGTGGGCGGCGACGGTGTGGTTCGCGCTCGGCGTCACTGAGCGTCCGCGCGCCGCAGAGACGACGGCCGACGTGGCGCCAGCCCCCGCGCTCGCCGGCGCCGGCGACCAGCTGCGATAGCGATCCGCGAAACCCCGACAGCGGGTTGTCGGCGCGCCTTCGCGCGAAATGCGCGATGAGATCGCCGCACCGGGAGCGCCCAACTGATGCCGCCCATGGAGGAGGCGTGATGTCGATAGGTTTGGGCGCCGTGGCGGACACGGCGGTGCGTACCGAGGGGCTTCGACGGTTCTTCGACGAGACCCGCGCCGTCGACGGCGTCGACCTCGACGTCAAGACAGGCGAGATCTACGGATTCCTCGGTCCCAACGGCGCGGGCAAGTCGACGCTCGTGCACGTGCTGTGCACCCTCCTGCTCCCGACGTCCGGGCGGGCCGAGGTCGCCGGGTTCGACGTCGCCCGCCAGCCCGTCGACGTGCGGTTGCGCATCGGCGTCGCGCTCCAGGAAGCTTCGCTCGACCCCGCCCAGAGCGGCATCGAGCTGCTCCGTCTCCAGGGCCGCCTCTACGGCCTCACCAAGACGGAGACGGAGCAACGGCTGCGGGAGCTCACGCAACTCGTCGACATCGGCCCCGCGCTCGGGCACCGCATCAAGACCTACTCGGGCGGGATGCGGCGACGTCTCGACCTCGCCGCCGCGCTCGTCCACAACCCGCAGGTCCTGTTCCTGGACGAGCCGACCACCGGTCTCGACCCGGCGAGCCGGGTGCGGGTGTGGGACGAGGTCCGCCGGCTCAACGCCGAAGGGATCACGATCTTCCTCACCACCCAGTACCTCGAGGAGGCTGACGCGCTCGCGCACCGCGTCGGCATCATCAATGAGGGTCACCTGATCAAGGAAGGCACGCCGACCGACCTGAAACGGTCGATGGGGTCGGACGTCATCATCGCCCGGGTCGACGACGGCGCGGAGCGGGCATGTAATGCGGTACGCGAGGTCGCCGGGGTCGACCAGGTCGACATCCACGGCGAGGAGCTCACGATCCGAGCCCTCGACGGCTCCGCGGTCCTCAGCCCGGTGGCGATCGCGCTCGACGGGTGCGGCGTCAGGGTGCGCGACCTCACACTCCGCGAGCCGTCGCTCGACGACGTGTTCCTCGAGCTCACGGGCGCGCACATCCAGCAAGAGGAGGCCGAGACCAGTGACAACGGCGACGATTGAGCCCACGCCGGTCCGGGCCCGACCCGCCGGCTTCCTTGCCGACTGCGTCGGCATCGCCACCCGATCGATCCGCGCGGTCCCGCGCGAGATGGAGTTCGTCGTACCGGCGCTCGTCGTTCCTGTGTTCTTCTACGCGATCAACATCGGCGCGCTCGAGCCGCTCGCGGAGGCGGGAACCGGGGTCGACTTCAAAGCGTTCCAGCTACCGGTTGCGATCACCTTCGCCGTAACCGGGCTCTCGCGCGCGAGCGCGCTCGTCACCGACATCCAGAACGGGTACTTCGACCGGCTGCTCATGACGCCGATCCGGCGGCTGTCGCTGCTCCTGGGGCTCATGATGGCCGACTTGTTCCTCATCATCACGCTCTCGCTCCCTGTGGTCGCGATGGGTTACATCGTCGGCGTCCGGTTCGACACAGGTGTGCCAGGGATCGTCCTGTTCATCCTCATGGCCGGCCTGTGGGGCCTGGCGTTCACGGGATTTCCGTACGCCATCGCACTCAAGACGGGGAACCCGGCCGCCGTGAACACGAGCTTCATCCTCTTCTTCCCGTTCATGTTCCTCACGACGTCGTTCCTGCCGCTGGACGTGCTCAGCGGATGGCTGCAGACGATCGCGAGGTGGAACCCGGTGACCTACCTCCTCGCCGGCATGCGGTCGCTCCTGTACGGCGGCTGGGACTGGTACGACCTCGCCCTGGGGTTCCTCTCGATCGGGATCGTGGGTGCGGTGAGCATGACGCTGGCCTTCGCCGCGCTTCGGGGCCGGTTGAAGCGGGGCTGAGGGCCCTCGCGGCGACGCCGTGCCCGACACTTTCGAGTACGACCGCCGGTTCGAGTTCGCGGTCTCACCCGAGACGTTCTGGACGACCGTGTCGCGAACGGAGCACTACCCGACCTGGTGGACGTGGCTGCGCGAGTTCCGGAGCGACGGCCTGCACGATGGCGCGCACGCGGAATGCGTGATCCAGGCGCCGTTGCCGTACGCGCTGCGCGTCGCGATCGACGTCGACCGGGCGATACCGCCCGAGCGAATCGAGACGCGTGTCACCGGCGACCTCGACGGCCCAGCGCGATTGGAGATCACGCCGACCCCCTCCGGCTGTGCGGCGCGGCTTGTCTGGTCGCTGGAGCTGCGCGAGGCGTGGCTCGCCCGAGTCGTCCGGTTCACGCGTCCGGTCCTCACGTGGGCGCACGACCGCGTGATCAGCAGCGGCGTGCGCCAGTTCGAACGCGTCGCGCTCAGCGACGCCGCCCCACCCGGCTGACCACTGCGCCGACCAGCGCGCCGAACGCGACGTGATCGGCGACCTGCGGCGCCCGTGGGAGAGCGCGGATGTGCGACCGTCGGCGTCCGAGCACGCCGAGGTCGAGACCGGCGATGACGAGGCCGGCGAGCGCGCCCCAGACCGCGGGGCGCCGCCGGGGGAGCACGGCCGCGAGCACGACACCCCAACCGAGCGAGATCGCCCCGTGGGCGATCACGCCCGCTGCTGCCCGCGCGCTCGGCGGCGCGTCGTCGGCGACGAGCAACGTGCCCGCGGCACGTAGCGCGTCGAACGGAGAGCGGTCGGTTGCCACCGCATGCACGGTCGACGGCGTGCCACTGAGGACGCCCGCGATCGCGCCTGCCCGGAGCCCGGTGCGGAGAGCAGCAGCATCCATGGACGACAATGATGCGCCGACGACTGAGGAGCCGCCGTGCCCGTCTTGCTGCCGGACCAGCCCCTGACCTCGCTCGACGAGTACATCGACGGCTTCGAGGGCGGCCAGGGCCTCCTACAGGCACGCGAGTTGGGCCCCGCCGGCATCGTCGGGGCGATCGAACGCTCGGGCCTACGCGGGCGCGGCGGCGCCGGCTTCCCGACCGGGCGGAAGTGGGCGTCGATACTTGCCGGAGGTCCCGAGGTGGGGGACCGTTACGCGGTCGGGAACGGCGCCGAGGGCGAGCCGGGGACGTTCAAGGACCGCATGCTCATGCGCCGGAACCCGTACCAGGTCGTCGAAGGGCTTGCGATCGCGGCGGCGACCGTCGACGCCGTCGGTGTGTACCTGGCGGTGAAGGCGTCGTTCGAGCCCGAGATCGAAGCACTGTCCCGCGCCCTGGGCGAGATGAGCGAGGCGGGGTTGGTGGGTGACGTGCCGATCACGCTCGTCACCGGCCCCGAGGAGTACCTCTTCGGTGAGGAGAAGGCGCTGCTCGAGGTGATCGAGGGGGAGGACCCGCTCCCGCGCCTGTTCCCGCCGTACATCTACGGCTTGTTCACCGCCATGCCGCAGATGGGTTGGTCGGCGGGTGTCGACCTCTCCTCGGATGGCGTAGCCGCCCCCAGTTCGAACCCGACGCTCGTGAACAACGTCGAGACGCTCGCCAACGTCGTGCCGATCCTGGGCCGGGGCGCCGACTGGTACCGGAGCATGGGGACCGCGGAGTCCCCGGGCGTTGCGATCGCGACGGTCGTCGGCGACGTGCAGCATGCGGGCGTGGCGGAGGTCGAGCTTGGTGCACCGTTGGGTGAGGTGATCGAACGGGTGGCCGGCGGCCCGCGGCCCGGACGGACGATCAAGGCCGTGCTGTCGGGCGTCGCGAGCGGCGTGATCACGGCGCGCGACCTCGACGCGCCGGTGAGTTACGAAGGCCTGGCGAAGATCGACAGCGGTCTCGGGTCGTTGGGCTTCATCGTGTACGACGACACCGCCGACATGGTCGCGGTGGCGCGCACGGTCTCACGGTTCCTGTACGTGGAATCGTGCGGCCAGTGCCCGGCGTGCAAGTTCGGCACCGGCGAGGTCACCGCGTACCTCGACAACATCGCCGTCGGCGAGGGAACCGACCACGACGTCGAGGTGATGGGCGCCCGCCTCGACACCGTCACCGACGCCAACCGGTGCTTCCTCGGCGCCCAGGAGCAGGCGCTCATCGGCAGCTTGCTCCGTGAGTTCCCCGAGGAGTTCGCCGCCCACCTCGAAGGTGCCGAACCGGCGCCCGATGTCCCGATCGCGAAGCTCGTCGACATCCGCGACGGCGTCGCGATCTACGACGAGCGTCAGGCGCGCAAGCGGCCCGACTGGACGTACGCCGACTGAGGACTAATCCAGCGCGACGAGCGTGAATACGCCGCCGATGAGGATGACCGCGCCGACGAAGAGCGCCGTCCACCGCACCCAGGCCGGCGTGCGACCGAGACCCATCGTGTCCGCGACCGCCTCGCGCTCCCGGTGCTGCTCGGCGCGAGCCTCGTCGCGCGTTCCGCCCTTCGGAAGATGCTCGCGGCGCCCGCCCTTGTGACCGTGCCTCTCACCCTGACTGCCCATTCGCGTGACCCTAGCAACGCACTAGCGTCCGACGCGTGCGTGTGCACCTCGTCGACGGCACCTATGAGCTGTTCCGGTACTACTTCGCGCTACCGGGGCATGTGGACGACGACGGGGTCGAGGTCGATGCGGTGCGGGGCGTGCTGGGCTCCGTGCTCGGCCTGATTGAAGAAGGAGCTACGCACGTCGGCGTGGCGACAGATCACGTCATCGAGTCGTTCCGGAACGACATGTGGCCCGGCTACAAGACGAGCGCCGGCATCGAGCCGGAGCTCCTTGCCCAGTTCCCGCTGCTCGAGGACGCGCTGCGAGCGCTCGGGGTGACGGTGTGGGCGATGGTCGACCTCGAAGCAGACGATGCCCTCGCGGCCGCCGCCCGGACTGGGGCGAACGACCCGCGCGTCGAGCAGGTGGTGATCTGCACGCCGGACAAGGACCTCGCCCAATGCGTGACCGATCCCCGGGTCGTGCAACTCGACCGGCGGCAGCGACGCCTGTTCGACGAGGCGGCGGTGCGCGAGAAGTTCGGCGTGCCACCGGCGTCGATCCCCGACTGGCTGGGGCTCGTGGGCGACAACGCCGACGGCTTCCCCGGCCTCCCGGGATGGGGGGCGAAGTCGGCAGCCTCGGTGCTGGCGCACTACGGGCATCTCGAGGAGATCCCGGTCGACGCGAGCGCGTGGGACATCCCTGTACGCGGCGCAGCCAAGCTTGCGGCCACGCTCGGCGAAGGGCACAAGGAGGCCATGTTGTTCCGCGACCTCGCCACGCTGCGCGCCGACGCGCCGGTGGGCGGCGTGGAGGACTGGCGATGGCGTGGACCGCGCCCCGAGCTCGAGCAGTTCTCGGAGCGCTTCGGCGCGCCCGAGCTGCTGGCCCGGGCGCAGAAGGCCGCCGAGGGGAGGGAGCCGTGACCACCGTCCGTCGGGAGCCCGTCCAGGAAGGCATCACGCTCCTGACCCTTGATCGACCTGACCGGCTGAACGCGATGAGCCGCGACCTCGTCCACGATCTGCACAAGGCGCTCGATGCCGTCGAGGACGACCGCGACTGCAGGGTCGTGATCCTCACCGGCGCAGGGCGGGGCTTCTGCGCCGGCCTCGACCTCAAGGAGACCGGCGACATCGTCGCCGAGGTCGGGGGAGGGCCACCGGCGGCGATGCGTGCCCAGCAGCACATCGCGTCGCTCGTGACCCAGCTGCGGGGCTTGTCGAAGCCGGTCATCGCAGCGGTGAACGGGCCGGCGACGGGCGGCGGCTTGGCGCTCGCGCTCGCATGCGACGTGCGCGTCG
Organism: Acidimicrobiia bacterium; assembly: GCA_035264545.1. GTDB lineage: Bacteria > Actinomycetota > Acidimicrobiia > IMCC26256 > JACDBD01 > JALZAA01. The sequence continues at coordinate 3,871 of DATFPZ010000386.1, read as the reverse complement.
CGGCCGCGAGCGCTCGCTTCAACGTCGCGTTCATCCGCGTGGGCCTGTCGGGGTGCGACATCGGCGTCAGCTATCTGCTGCCCCGCCTGGTCGGCGCGTCGCGGGCGTTCGAGCTCATGCTCACCGGCCGCATGGTCGAGGCCGCCGAGGCCGACCGAATCGGGCTCGTATCGAGGGTGGTGCCGGACGAGCAGGTGGTCGACACCGCGCTCGAGACCGCAGGGCTCATCCGGGCCAACAGCCCGTTCGGCGTCTGGATGACGAAGGAAGTGATGTGGAGCAACCTGGAAGCAGGGAGCCTCCAAGCCGCCATCGACCTCGAGAACCGCACGCAACTGCTGTCGAGCCACACCGGCGACATGCGCGAGGCGCTCGCTGCGTTCCTGGAGAAGCGGCCACCGAACTTCTCGGGCCGGTAGTCAGAGATCGACGGGGGATTCGATGGAACTGGAAGGAAGGGTGGCGCTCGTCACCGGAGGCGGCCGGGGGATCGGCAGGGCCGTCTCGCTGGCGCTGGCCGAGGATGGCGCCGAGGTCGCGATCAACTACCGCCGGGACGAGGAAGCCGCCGACGAGACCGTCGCCGAGGTCGAGAAGCTCGGACGCCGGGCGGAGAAGTACCACGCGTCGGTCGATTCGTGGGAAGAGGACGAGGCGATGGTCGCCGCCACCCTCTCGGACTTCGGCGGCATCGACATCCTCGTCAACAACGCCGGCATCGCGAGCCGGGGGCACTCCGTCGTCAAGACCGATCCGGCCGAGTTCGAGCGCGTTTGGCGCACCCACACGTTCGGCGCCTTCGCATTGAGCAAGCTCGTGCTGCCGTCGATGCGGGAACGGCAGCGCGGCGACATCGTCATGGTCTCGAGCAATGCCACCATGCACATGGCCGGGTACTCGTCGCCGTACAACGTCGCCAAGGCCGGTCTCGAGGCGCTGGCACGGACGCTCGCGAAGGAAGAGCGGCGGAACAACGTCCACGTGAACGTGGTCGCGCCCGGTCTGGTGGAGACGGAGATGGGCCGCCGCCTGGTGAAGGGCGCCATGGGCGTCGACGACATCGCCACCCTGAACGCCGGCGCACCGTTCGGCCACGTGTGCACACCCGAGGAGGTGGCCGACGTCGTCCGCTTCCTGGTGTCGGACGCCGCCGGCTACCTGACCGACCAGAAGCTCACGATCGACGGCGGCGGCTTCTGACGGCGGCTGACCGCGTAAACCGGTCGACAGACGACGAGAACCAGCGCCTGGTCGAGAAGGTGTTCGCCGAGCTGGCCGAGCGCCAGCCCGACAACTTCCGGTACGCCGCCTTCCGGCTCGAGGACGGCGTGAGGTTCGTCCACATCGTGAACGAGACCGACGACGGCTCGAACCCGATCCCGCTCACGGTCCAACGCGAGATCACCGACCGCTGCGCGGTGCAGCCGGTACCGAGCGGTGCAACGATCGTGGGGTCGCACGGCTTCTTCCCGATTGAGTGATCGCGCTTCGTCAGAAGCGAAACCGGGTGTGGCTGTACTCGCCTTTGGCGAAGGCATAGGCCGTCACGGGGGCAACCTCGAACACCCACGCTTCGCCCGGATCGTGATGGAACGTGCCGTCGCGCACCTCGAAGCGCCATTCACTGCCGTATTTCGACACGTACGCGTCGGCGATGCGCTGCAGCTCGGCGTCGTCGCTCACCTTCACTGCGTCGCCTTCGACCACGAGATCCATACCTTCGTGGAGCGCATTACGCCCCGTCATGAGGATGCAGTGCGGATTGCGGGCGATGTTCTTGGCCTTCTGCTCCTCAGGGCCCGTGCAGAAGAACAGCGCGTCGTCCAGCCAGAGGGCCAGCAGCGGGGTGATGTGCGGACGACCATCGGGTCGCACCGTCGTCACCCAGAACAGCTCCGCCTCGTCCAACCGTTGGCGCGCCTCCGACCACCGGGTCGCGGTGGCGCCGTCGACGCCGTACCGGGGGTCCAGCTCGGTCACGGGATCGTTGCGAGCCATCGCGCTCTCCTTTCGGTTCGTCATCGACTGATATGGATACGACCTCGCGCGGCGCCCGAACTCACCGATGAGTTCGGCACCCACGTCTCGTCGTACTCGGCAAGCCGTTCACAAGGAGCAGATCATGGGCAAGATCGTGTCGAACTTCTTCATGTCGCTCGACGGTGTCGTCGAGTCTCCCGACCAGTGGCATTTCGACTACTTCAACGACGAGATGGGCGCGGCGATCGGACAGGCGACCGAGACGTACACGGGGTTCCTCATGGGGCGCGTCCTGTACGAGGAATGGTCGTCCTACTGGCCCAACCAGGGCGACGACGTGCCGTTCGCGCCGTTCATCAACGACGTCCCGAAGTACGTGGTGTCGAGCTCACTCGACGAGGCGACGTGGAACAACACGACGCTCGTGTCCGGCGACGTCGCCGCACAGCTTCGGCAGATCAAGGAAGGGTCCGACGGCGACATCGGGATGTCCGGCAGCGCCACGCTGGTGCGGTGGCTGCTGGCGAACGGGCTGCTCGACGAGCTCAACCTGATGCTGCACCCGGTTGCGGTCGGCCACGGACAGCGACTCTTCGAGGACACGCCCAAGTATCCCCTGCAGCTCGTCAGCCACGAGACCTTCAAGACCGGCGTCCTGAACCTCTCCTACGCACCCGCGAGCAGATGATGACCGACGACGAGGCGGAGATCCGCGCCCTCATCGAGCGGTGGGCCGAGGCGGTGCACGCGGGTGACATGGAGGGCGTGCTCGCCGATCACTCCACGGACATCGTGATGTTCGACGTGCCCCCGCCCAAAGACGGCGTGCGCGGCATCGAGGCCTACCGTGAGACCTGGCCACCGTTCTTCGAGTGGCAACGACGAGGAGCCACGTTCGAGATGATCTCGCTCGACGTCACCGCCGGCGACGACGTCGCGTTCGCGTACGCTCTGCTTCGCTGCGGGACGGCCGAGGAACACGAGCGCGATCCTGACAACCGCCTGCGCCTCTCCCTCGGGCTCCGGAAGGAAAACGGCCGCTGGGTGGTGTCGCACGAGCATCACTCCTTCCCGTCGCCGTAGGCACAGAGACCGGACCGGCAGAGGAGGCATGGATGAGCGAGCACACGATTGGCACTCGAGAGGAGTGGCAGGCCGCCCGTGACGCGCTGCTCGAGCGTGAGAAGGACCTCACCCACCGCAACGACGAGCTCGCGCGGGAGCGGCGGGAGCTGCCGTGGGTCCCCGTCGAGAAGGAGTACAGCTTCGCGACCGACGGAGGGATCAAGGCCCTCCCCGAGCTCTTCGCCGGGCGTTCACAGCTCCTCATCTACCAATTCATGTTCGGCCCTGCGTACGAGACCGGCTGCCCTGTGTGCTCGTCGATCGCCGACAACATCAACCCCAACGTCCCCCACGTCAATGCGCGCGACGTGACCATGATCTGCGCCTCACGGGCGCCGCTCGAGAAGCTCCAGGCGTACAAGCAGCGCATGGGATGGAGTTTCGACTGGGTCTCCACTCACGGCAGCGACTTCAACTTCGACTTCGGGTTCTCCTACACCGATGAGCAGGTGCGATCCTTCGTCGGCGGTGAGCTACCTCCGGTGATTTCCGAGGTCTCGGCCGCGTGCGGGACGGACCCGGCGGGCTACATGACGGAGGCCCCGGGTCTGAGCGCGTTCGCGCTCTCCGACGGGGTCGTCCATCACACCTACGCGACCTCCGCACGCGGGCTCGAACCCTTGATGGGTTTCTACTTTCTGTTGGACCGCGCCCCGATGGGACGGAACGAGGGCGATCCGCCGGAGCTCTGGTTCCGGCGCCACGACGAGTACTGATTGGCTATGCCCAGCCGTGGGCGCGGATGAGCGCGGCGACCTCCTGACCG
>DATFPZ010000385.1:0-18412 GCA_035264545.1 Acidimicrobiia bacterium | reverse complement strand
GACCTGCTCACCGACTCTGCGGTGACCTACGAGGGGACGACCGGGAAGGGCGCCGAGGGCTCCGTGCCCGACGAGATGGAGGGCGAAGAGCATACGGTCCACGACGCGCTCATCGAGGGCATCGTCGTCGCCGACGACGACTTGATGGAGCGGTACCTCGCCGACGAGTCCATCGAGGTGAAGGAGCTCGAACAGGCCCTGGCCAAGGGCATCGCCGAGGCGACGGTGTTCCCGGTGTTGTGCGGCAGCGGGACCAAGCTCATCGGCGTCGACCGGCTCGCCTCTTTCGTCGTGCACGAGGGGCCGGCGCCCGCCGCGCCTGACGGTGACGGATCGGCACCGGTGGCGTTCGTGTTCAAGACGATCGTCGATCCCTACGTGGGGCGCGTGAACCTGTTCAAGGTCCTGCAGGGGTCGATCAAGACCGACGCGTCGCTGGTGAACAACCGCACAGTCTCGGACGAACGGCTTCACCAACTCTCCGTCATGCGCGGCAAGGAGCAGGAGTCGACGGCCGACGTTCCCGCCGGCGATATCGCCGCGGTCGCGAAGCTCTCGGACACGTCCACCGGGGACGTGCTCGGCGCCCGCGGGGCTGATGTCGCCGTCGACTCGTTCGAGCCGCCGAAGCCGGTGCTGCCCGTCGCGATCCGACCTAAGTCGAAGTCGGATGCCGACAAGCTCGCCAACGCGCTGCACCGTCTGCTCGACGAGGACCCGGCCCTCCGCCTCGAACGCAACCCCGAGACGAAGCAGACGCTGCTCTGGGGGATGGGCGAGACGCACCTTTCGATCGCGCGCGAGCGCCTGCACCGGAAGCTCGGCGTCGAGGTCGAGACCGATGACGTCGACGTCGCGTACCGCGAGACGGTCAGCGGCACTGCGGAGGCAGAAGGCAAGTACAAGAAGCAAACCGGCGGGCACGGACAGTTCGGCGTGGCGTTCGTGCGCATCGAGCCCCAGGAGCGCGGCGCCGGCTTCGAGTTCGTCGACCAGATCGTCGGCGGCGCGATCCCCCGGCAGTTCATCCCTGCCGTCGAGAAGGGAATCGCCGAGGCGATGGAGAACGGCGGCGTGTACGGCTATCCGGTCGTCGACGTGAAGGTCACATGCTTCGACGGCAAGTACCACTCCGTTGACTCGTCCGAGATGAGCTTCAAGATGGCCGGGTCGCTCGGTTTCAAGGAGGCGATGGCGAAGGCGAACCCGATCCTGCTCGAGCCGATCAGCGAGCTCGTCGTGACCGCGCCCGAGCAGTACCAAGGCGACCTGATGGGCGACCTCAACTCGAAGCGGGGCCGGATCCAGGGATCGGGCGCGGTGGGCCACGGAGAGATGGAGATCGTCGCCCAGGTGCCGACGTCAGAGGTGCTGCGCTACGCGATCGACCTGCGGTCCCTCACGGCGGGTCGGGGTCGATTCGAGATCAGCCACTCGCACTACGACCCCGTGCCCGCGCACCTCGTGGACCGCATCGCCAAGCAGCGGGAGACGGCCAAGACGGGCTGACCCTCAGCCCGGCGCGCGCTCGCCTTCCTCGCCTTCGAGACCGAACTTCGACCAGTCTTCCGGGTTCGGCTCGGTGTACTCGCCCATCACGTGGCCGTCGACGGCGTCGAGCTCGACGAGCCCGCGCATCGTCGGCGGTTCGTCGGCCGAGTAGAGGAGGATGCGCCAGACGGGGCGGCTGCGCAGTCCGCGCCAGGCGAGCTGCGCCGAGGCGTGGCCGACGGGGAATCCGACGGCTCGGGTCGCCACCACGAGCGCCTGGGTCTGGTCGACCTCGAGGTTCCACGCCGTGAGGAAGTGGTACGCCGAGATGGCGGCGAGCAGGACCGCCGCGGCCAGTAGCCCCGCGTTCGTGCTCCAGACCCACCCGGCGATGCAGAGCACCGCGAGCGCGGCGTACATCACCGCCGGGATGCGGCGGCGGTTGATGTTCGGGAAGATGTACGGCCCGACGTAGGCCGTGACGTCGAGCTCCTCGGGAAGCTCGTCCTGATGCTCGTCGCTCATGTGTTCGGCCACGACGAGCGCAGCTTCTCCCAGCTCGTGCGCAGGTCCTCGGGGAGGACGCGCGTCTCGGCCACGGTCGTCATGAAGTTCGTGTCGCCGTTCCAACGCGGCAACGCGTGCAGGTGCACGTGCCCGGGGACACCCGCGCCGGCGGGGCGACCGAGGTTCACGCCGACGTTGATGCCGTCGGGCGTGTAGGCGGACTTGAGTGCGGCGACGGCCTGCTGCGTCATCGCCATCACCGCTGTCGCCTCGTCCGCCTTGAGGTCCTCGAGCTCGGCCTCGTGGCGGAGCGGGGCGATCATGAGGTGGCCCGAGGTGTACGGGAACGCGTTCATGACCGCGAACGCGAGCTCGTCGCGCGCGACCACCAACGACTCTTCGTCGGGCGCGTTCGCCAGCGCGCAGAACAGGCAGTCGTGCTCACCGGTCGACGGCGTCATCGCCGCGCTCGCCACGTACGCCGCCCGCCAACCGGCCCATAACCGCTCGAGGGTCATCGCCGCTCGGCGACGTCGGCCGCGATCCGGTCGACGAACTCGTCCATGCTGACGCTACGCTCGGGCTGCTCGCTTCCCCGCCGGTTCACGCCGACCGTGCCCGCGCCGGCGTCCTCGTCGCCGACCACGAGCACGTACGGGATCTTCTGCAGCTTGGCCCGCCGGACGCGCGCACCCAGGGAATCGCCGGCGGCGTCGTGCAGATCGGTGCGGAAACCCTCGGCGCGCAGCCGGTCCGCCAGCCGGAACGCATAGGCGTCGTGCCGGTCGGCGACCGGGAGCACCGCCACTTGCACGGGTGCGAGCCAGACCGGGAACGCGCCCTCGTAGTGCTCGACGAGGATGGCGAAGAAGCGCTCGATCGATCCGAACAAAGCGCGATGGATCATGATCGGCCGGTGGCGCTCGTTGTCGGCGCCGACGTAGGTCAGGTCGAAGCGCTGCGGCTCTTGGAAATCGGCCTGGATCGTCGAGATCTGCCACGTCCGGCCGATCGCGTCGCGCGTCTGCACCGAGATCTTCGGCCCGTAGAACGCGCCGCCGCCTTCGTCGAGCACGAACTCGAGTTTCATCGCTTCAGCCGTTCGCCGGAGGATCTCGGTGCCTTCCTCCCACTCCTCGTCGCTGCCGATCGCCTTGCCCTCGGGCTTCGTCGACAGCTCGAGGTAGAAATCGGTGAGCCCGAAGTCGCGCAGCAGGTCGAGGACGAACCGCAGCGTCGACTCGAGCTCGCCCGCCAGCTGCTCCTTGGTGCAGAAGATGTGGGCGTCGTCTTGCGTCATCCCGCGGACACGCGTGAGGCCGTGCACGACGCCTGAGCGCTCGTAGCGGTACACCGAGCCGAACTCGAAGTAACGCAGCGGCAGGTCGCGGTACGAGCGCAGCTGACCTTGGTAGATCAGGATGTGGAACGGGCAGTTCATCGGCTTGAGGTAGTACCGGGTGCCCTCGTCGAGCTCCATGGGCGGGAACATGCCCTCGGCGAACCAATCCAGGTGACCGGACGTGTGGAACAGGTCTTCCTTCGCGATGTGCGGCGACGTCACGAACTCGTAGCCGGCCTGTTCGTGCCGGGCGCGTGAGTAGTCCTCCATGACGCGCCGAACTGTCCCGCCCTTGGGGTGGAACACCGCCAACCCCGACCCGATCTCGGGCGGGAACGAGAAGAGGTCGAGCTCGGGCCCGAGGCGGCGATGGTCGCGCCGCTCGGCCTCTTCGAGCTGGTGCAAGTGCGCGTCGAGCGCGGCTTGTGACTCCCACGCCGTGCCGTAGATGCGCTGGAGCATCGGGCGCTTCTCGTCGCCCCGCCAGTACGCGCCGGCGACCCGCATGAGCTTGAACGCGCCGAGACGTTTCGTTGACGGCACGTGGGGGCCGCGGCACAGGTCGACGAACGTGCCGTCGCCGTCGTGCGGGTTGCGGTAGACGGAGATGACAGAGCCCTCCCCGACCTCAGAGGCGTCACCCGGTTCGACCCGCTCGATGATCTCGACCTTGTACGGCTGGTCGGCGAAGAGGCGCAATCCTTCGTCGCGATCGACCTCTTCACGGACGAACGGCTGGTCGGCGGCGACGATCTCGCGCATGCGGGCTTCGATGCGGCCGAGGTCGTCCTCGGTGAAGTGCCGCCCGTCGGGGAGGTCGAAGTCGTAGTAGAAGCCGTCGGCGATGGCGGGCCCGATGGCGTACCGGGCGCCGGGGAACAGGTCCGTGACCGCCTGCGCCATGACGTGCGCGGTCGAGTGCCGGAGCACCTCGCGACCGTCGGGCGAATCGGGGGTCACGATCGTGACGGTGGCGTCGTGGTCGATCGGGCGGTCGAGGTCGATCCACTCGCCGTCGACCTTGGCGGCGAGCGCGTCCTTCGCGAGCCGCTTGCCGATCGACGCCGCGATCTCCGCCGCCGTGACACCCCGCGGGTACTCGCGCTGCGAGCCGTCGGGCAGCTTGATGTCGACCGCGTCGGCGGGGCTCATCTCCCTGGCGACGATATCAGCAGGCCTTTTTCGTTCCCCGATCTTTGCGCCGACGCGACAATGGGATCATGCCTCCCACCGAGGTCGCGCCGAAGCTGCTGTCATGGGCGTCCGAGCTCGACGAGCAGACGCTCGCGCAGGCGCGCCGTACGGCTCGGCTGCCGATCATCGAAGGGCACGTCGCGCTCATGCCCGATGCCCACCTCGGCATCGGCGCCACCGTCGGCTCGGTCATCCCGACTCGGGACGCGATCATCCCGGCCGCGGTCGGCGTCGACATCGGATGCGGAATGGTGGCGGTCGAGACGGATCTCAACGCCACCGACCTACTGGGCACGCTAGATCCGCTCCTACCGAGGATCGAGCGGGCAATCCCGGCCGGCGTCGGAAAGGGGCACGGCGGCCGCGCTACCGCGGGGCGAGCGTGGCTCGCCGCGCATCCACCGCGAAGAGATTTCTCGCCGAAGCAGGTCGAGCGCACGGTCACGCAGTTCGGGACGCTCGGCTCGGGAAACCACTTTGTGTCTGTGGCGCTCGATGAGCGCGATCGCGTCTGGACCGTGGTGCATTCGGGGAGCCGGGGCATCGGCAACGAGCTGGCGACTGATCACATCGGCCGGGCACGCAAGCTGGCACAGCGAGCCGGGCTCCAGCTCGAGGATCGCGACCTCGCGTACTTCTCCGACGGCACGGAGGAGTTCGACAACTACGTCGCGGACATGCTCTGGGCCCAGGACTACGCGCGTGCGAACCGCGGGCAGATGATGGATGCCCTCCTCGACGAGTTCTTTGCGTTCGTGGGTGCGGGCTCGGAGGTTCAGCGCATCAACTGTCACCACAACTACTCAGCGCGAGAGCAGCACGCTGGCGTAGAGCTGTGGATCACGCGCAAGGGCGCGATCAGGGCGGGCACGAACGATCGCGGCGTGATCCCCGGTTCGATGGGCAACGACATTCACATCGTGCGTGGGCTCGGGAACCCGGCCAGCTTCGAGTCGTGTGCCCATGGGGCCGGCCGGCGGCACAGCCGTCGGCAAGCAAAGAAGCGGTTCACCGTCGACCAGCTCCGCAAGGAGATGGAAGGACGCGCTTGGAATCGGGACCGAGCCGGTGCTCTCCTCGACGAGATCCCGGACGCCTACAAGGACCTTGCGCAGGTCATGGCCGACCAGGCCGACCTCGTCGAAGCGGAACACTCGATGCGCGAGATCCTCAACTACAAGGGCTCGTAGCGCGCGCTACCGGTGCTCGACGGGCTGACTGAGGTCGACACCGATCAGGTCCCCGAGCTCGTGGAGCACGGCGGGCGCGGTGGGATCGGACCCGCCGGACAGGATCGCGCTGGCGAGGTCGTCGAGCGCCTCGAGCGCTTTCGGTGCGTCGAGATCGGCGTCGAGGGCGTGCCGGACACGCTCTGCGTACGGGCGCGGGTCGGCACCGGCGGGCCGTTCGGCCGCCGCGAGCAGACGGTGCAAGAGCGCGTTGCCCTCCTCGAGGTCGGTGTCGTGCCACTCGAAGCCGGCCCGGTAGTGGTGGCGCATGAGCGCGAGGCGGATGGCGCGCGGGTCGGCGATCTTCAGCAGGTCGCTGACGAACACGAGGTTGCCGAGTGACTTCGACATCTTCTCGCCCTCGTAGCTGACCATCGCCGAGTGCATCCAGTGCCGAGAGAACGTCTGTCCGGTGATGCTCTCGCTCTGCGCGATCTCGCACTCGTGGTGCGGGAAGATCAGGTCGGTACCGCCGCCGTGCAGGTCGAGGGTGGGGCCGAGCGCGTCCATCGACATCACCGAGCACTCGAGATGCCAACCTGGCCGGCCGACGCCGAAGGGCGCCCGCCAGGCCGGCTCGCCGGGCTCGGAGGGCTGCCACAGGATGAAGTCGAGCGGCGCGCGCCGGTGCGGGTCGTCCGGGTTCCCGCCTCGCGCCCGCGCCAGCCGGACCATGTGCTCCTCGGGGTAGTGCGAGAGCTCGCCGTACCGCGGGAATGTCGAGACATCGAAGTAGGCGGTGCCGTGCGTGAGGTAGGCGTGGCCGGAGTCGAGGAGCCGGCCCACCATGTGGATCATCCCGTCGATGGCCTCGGTGGCGCGGGGCTCTGCTGCCGGCGGGCGCATGCCCAGGGCGTCCATGTCGGCCTGGAAGCGAGCGAGCTCGGCATCGGCGAGCTCCAGGTAGTCGACGCCCAGCTCGCGGGCCTTGGGAAGGATCGAGTCGTCGACGTCGGTGACGTTGCGCACCATGCGCACCTCGTGCCCGAGCTCCTCCAGCCGCCGGGTGAGGAGGTCGTAGGTGATGTAGGTGGCGGCGTGGCCGAGGTGGGTCGAGTCGTAGGGCGTGATGCCGCACACGTACATGCGCACGACGGGCCCGCCCTCGAACGGGACAAGTGCCCGCTGGGCCGTGTCGTGGATGCGCAGCGTCACGGGCCGGCTGGGGGCCGGGGTTCGACCCCGACGAGACGGAGACTGGCCTTGCCTTTGTGGCGAAGGTTGATCGTGAGCAGCACGGCCGCGAATGCCTCGAGGCCGACCGCGTTCGCGAGCGACCCGCCGTCGAATCCGCGCAGGTTGGGGATCTGCATGACGAGATCGAGGACGGTCGTGCGGGCGTCGTCGTCGTCGGCGCAGACGATCACGTCACTGTCAATCGCGTGGTCGACGTCGCCGAGGGCTGCGGCCGGAACAAGGTGGAATGCGGCCGCGACCCGGGCGTCGGGGGTCGCCGCCTGCAGCGCCTGCGCGAGCGAGCCATCGTCGGGCAGCACGGGGTGGAACTCGCGGCCGTGCTTGATGAGCCCGTTGGCCATCGCCACGACAACCTTCCCCGACAGCGCGTCGGCGTGCTGCGCGGCGGTCGGGACGGCGGCCTCCCATTGGGTCGCGACGAAGACGAGGTCGGCAGCGGCCGCGTCCGCATTGACGCCCGCTTTGAGACCACTGACGCGATCACCCCACCGCTCGCGCGCCTTCGCAACGGCCGCTTCTGCGCGCGCGGGATCTCGTGAGCCCGCGATCACCTCGTACCCCAGGCTTGCAAGCCGGGCCGCGAGGCCACCACCTGCCGGTCCGGTCGCTCCCAACACGCCGATCTTCATGTGAGAGAGCCTGGCACATCGGCTCTAGGCTGCCGCCAGCGAGCCACGGGGGGCACGCATGAAGTTCGGCATCTACTTCGCCAACGTCGGGCCGTACGTGCAGCCGGACATGGCCGCGTCCCTCGGGCGCATCGCCGGGGACCACGGGATCGAGTCGGTCTGGACCGTCGAGCACGTCGTCGTTCCCGCCGGGTACGAGTCGGAGTACCCGTACTCGTCGTCCGGTCGCATGCCCGGTCCGGAGGAGAGCCCGATCCCAGACCCCCTGATCTGGCTCACCTGGGTCGGCGCGGCCACGACGACGGTACGCCTCGCCACCGGCATCCTGATCCTGCCGCAGCGCAATCCGGTGATCCTCGCGAAGGAGCTCGCGACTCTCGACGTGTTGTCGGGCGGGCGTGTGGAGCTCGGTGTGGGCGTCGGCTGGCTGCGCGAGGAGTTCGACGCCCTCGGCGTCCCGTTCGAGGAACGAGGCGCCCGCACCGACGAGTACGTCGAGGCGCTGCGAACCCTGTGGCGCGAGGACGAGCCGTGCTTCGACGGGAAGTTCGCGAGCTTCGACCGGGCCAAGTGCTTCCCGAAGCCGGTGCAGAGTTCGATCCCGATCCACATCGGCGGGCACACGACGGCCGCGGCGCGTCGCGCCGGTCGTGTCGGTGACGGGTTCTTCCCCGGCCGCTCCACCGACGACGAACTGGTCCCCTTGCTCGACACCATGCGCGCTGCTGCCAAGGACGCCGGCCGCGACCCGGACGCAATCGAGGTGACCGCGGGCGGTGTGATGGATCTCGACGGCGTGCGTCGTTTCGCCGACCACGGCGTCGACCGGATCGTGCTCCCGCCGCTGGGCTGGGACCTCGACACGCTGCGCGAGCGACTCGGCCGGTTCAGCGGGCAGGTCATCGAGAAGACAGGTTGACGCGATGGCGACCGAGTACGACGGCACGCCACCCGGCATCCCGTGGTGGTTCAAGGTCGGGCTGGTCGTCGTGGCGGCGATCGCGGTGTGGCTCGCGGTCGGGCTCCTCTTCGCGACGCTGCGCCTCGCCCTCGCCTTCGCCGGCTACGTCATCGTGGCGTTTCTCTTCTACCAAATCGGTAAGTGGGTCGGACGCAACTCCAAGAGCGACGAGCCGTAACGCGAGTAGTTGACAGTTGTCCCGGAAAGAGGGGGTGGAACCGTCAACTGCTCGAGGAGTCAGGCGATGCAGTCGGCGCCGAGGAGGACGCGCAGGTCGGCGTAGAGGCCGTTGCTCGAGTCGACGAGGTACTCGTCGGCGAGCTGGAGCACGGTCGTGCGGTCCGCGCCCTCGAGATGTACGTAGACGGCGCTGTCGCCCGGGTGCACACGCAGGATCTCCTTGAGGCCCTCGACCTTCTCGTTGTTCAGCGCGGCCCGCTTGACTCGGATCCGGACGGGCGGCCCTCCGTCGACGACGAGCTCGGGCTGGGTGAGCTCCATGGCGATGATCTTGGGCTCGTCGTCGCGGAGGTCCAGACGCCCCTTCACGCACACGATCGCGTCCTCTTCCAGCACGTGCCCGTAGGAGGTCATGGTCTTCGGAAAGACCATGACCTCGAGGGCGGCGCCGAGGTCCTCGAGAACGAACGTCGCCATGAGGTCGCCGCGCTTCGTGTACCGGCGTGAGAGCGCGGTCACGACTCCGCCGATGACGCGCAGCTCGCCTTCTCGCAGCTCCTTGAGCTCGGTCAGCGTGCACTCGACGTGGCGTCGCAGGCCGCGCTCGGCGCCCATGAGCGGATGCTCGCTGACGTACAGCCCGAGCATCTCTTTCTCGTGGGCGAGCCGCGCCCGCTTGTCGAACTCGGTGTCGGGGATCGTGACCCGCTCGTCGAACCCGTCTCCCGAAGCCTCCAGGCCGCTCGGGGTTCCTGCATCGCCGCCGAACAGGCTCATGATGCCGGCGTCCCGCTCGCGCCGGCGGGCGAGCGTGTGGTCGACGATCTGCTCGTACACGTGCAGCAGGCCCTTCCGGGGGTGCCCGAGCGAGTCGAACGCTCCCGCCTTGACGAGGGACTCGATCGTCCGCTTGTTGAGGGCCTGTGGGTCGACGCGCTCGCAGTAATCGAAGAAAGTCGTGAACGGTCCACCTTCCTCGCGCGCCGTCACGATGTGCTCCACGAGGCCCTCACCGACGTTGCGCACGGCCGATAGTCCGAAGCGGATCGAACCGTCGCGCACGGCGAAGTCGCTTTCCGACTCGTTCACATCGGGCACCAGCACCGGGATGCCGACCTGGCGGCACTCGTTGAGGTAGACCGCGGTCTGGTCCTTGTTTGCCTTGACGCTCGTGAGCAGCGCGGCAAGGTACTCGACCGGGTAGTTCGCCTTGAGGTACGCGGTCTGATACGCCACGTAGCCGTATCCGACGGAGTGCGACTTGTTGAACGAGTAATCGGCGAACGGTTCGATGATGTCGAACATCTCTTCGCCGAAGTCGCGGCTGTGGCCCTGCGCAACACACCCGTCGACGAACTTCGAACGCTCTTTGGCGATGAGCGACCGGATCTTCTTCCCCGTCGCCTTGCGCAGGTTGTCGGCTTCCTCCAGCGAGTAGCCGGCGAGCACCTCAGCCATGCGCATGAGCTCTTCTTGATAGATGCACAACCCGAACGTCGGCTCGAGGATCTCGCGCAGATCGTCGTGGTAATAGGTGACGGGCTTCCGGCCGTTCTTGCGGTCGGCGTACTCGTTGTGCATGTTCGCCGCCATCGGCCCCGGTCGGTACAGCGCGACCAACGCAGCGACGTCCTCGAACGTGGTCGGGGCGAGTGAGCGCATGAGCGCACGCATCGGCCCGCCCTCGAGCTGGAACACGCCGATCGAGTCTCCGCGCTGCAGCATCTCGAACGTCTTCGCGTCGTCGAGGGGCACGTCGTCGATGTTGACGCGTTCTCCGCTCGCCGCCTCGATGAGTTCCGTGGTTCGCTCGATGACCGAGAGGTTTCGCAGCCCGAGGAAGTCCATCTTCAGCAGGCCGAGGTTCTCGACACCGTGCATCTCGTACTGGGTGACGATCGGAGCGTCCTCGATGTCGCCGCCCGGCTCCGGCTTGCGCTGGATCGGGAGGTACTCCGTGAGAGGCTCCCGCGTGATCACGACGGCAGCGGCGTGGATGCCGTCCTGGCGCCGCAGGCCCTCGAGGCCGCGGGCGACATCGATCACGCGCTTGGCGTCGGGATCGGAGTCGTACAGGGCGCGCAGCTCGGCGGCCATCTTGTAGCCGTCCTCGTGACCGGTGACCTTCTCGAGGCACGCTCGTAGCGGTGTGTCGCGGCCCATGATCAGCGGCGGCATGAGCTTGGCGATCCGGTCGCCAACACCCCATGGGTAGCCGAGCACGCGGGACGCGTCGCGTACGGCCGCCCGGGCCTTGATCGTGGAGAACGTCACGACCTGGGCGACATGGTCCCATCCGTAGCGCTGGGCGGCGTACTTGATGATCTCGCCCCGGTACCGCTCGTCGAAGTCCATGTCGATGTCGGGCATCTGCTTGCGGCCCGGGTTCAGGAAGCGCTCGAACAGCAGGTCGTAGCGGATCGGGTCGATGTCGACGATGCGCAGGCAGTACGCCACGCACGAGCCGGCTGCGCTCCCCCGCCCGGGTCCCACGCGAATCCCCCGCGACCGCGCGTAGCGGACGAGGTCCCACACCACGAGGAAGTAGGCGGAGAAGCCCATGTCCTTGATGACACCGAGCTCGTACTCGATCCGATCGAGGACGTGCAGCGCCGGTGATTGGCCGTACCGGTCCTTGGCGCCCTCGATGGTGAGCTCACGCAGGTAGGAGTCCTCGTCGTGACCGGCCGGCACCGGGAACGCGGGCAGCTCGGGCTTGCCGAACTCGATCTCGACGTTGGCGCGCTCGGCGACGAGCAGCGTGTTGTCGCACGCCTCCGGGTGGTCCGCGAACAGCCCGCGCATCTCGGCCGCCGTCTTCAGGTAGAACTCGTCGGCGTCGAACTTGAACCGGTTGGGGTCGTCGAGCGTGGCGCCGGTCTGGACGCACAGCAGCGCGGCGTGGGCTTCGGCGTCCTCCTTGTGCGTGTAGTGCGAGTCGTTCGTCGCGAGCAATGGCGCCTCGAGCTCGCGAGCCATCTTCACGAGCTGTGGGTTGACGTTGCGCTGCTCCGGCAGGCCGTGGTCCTGGAGCTCGATGAAGAAGGAGTCGCGCCCGAGGATGTCCTGGAACCGCGCAGCGTTGTCGCGTGCGGCGGTGTAGTCCCCCGCCATGAGCTGCTGGCACACCAACCCGCCGAGGCACCCGCTCGTCGCGATGAGACCCGCGCGGTGCCGCTCCAGCAGCTCGAAGTCGATGCGCGGCTTGTAGTAGAAGCCGTCGAGGTACGCGTTCGAGGCGACCTTGATCAGGTTTCGGTAGCCGGCGTTCGTCTCCGCGAGCAACGTCAGGTGGTAGATGTCGTGCTCGGCGCGCCGCGGCCGCTCGAACCGGCTCGTGTTGACAAAATATCCCTCGGCACCGATGACGGGGGTCACGCCCGCGTCGCGCGCCGCCCGGTAGAAGTCCAGGACCCCGTACATGTTCCCGTGGTCGGTGATCCCCACCGCGGGCTGCCCGTCGGCGGCGGCGGTGGCGATGACGTCCGGGATCCGGGCGGCACCGTCGAGCATCGAGAACTCGGTGTGCAGATGCAGGTGCACGAACGAGCTCCCCAAGGCGCCGCAACCCCCTCTTCCCGACCTGACCGCTCCGGCCAAGTCCCACAGGGGTGTGGATGACCCTGTGGAGAATCACATTGGTGTAACTCTCACCATAGAGGGGGCGTCGCCGCCGGGCAAGCCTCGAGGTGAGGAGGTCAGGCCCGCCCGCGACCCCCGAGGAGGGGCACGTACATCTCGTCGGGGGTGAGCGAGCCGTGCATGCCGAGCAGATTTGTCTCCTGGGGCAGGGTGGGGTCGACGAACGCCACCGGCTCGCGGGCGGCGAGCACGACGTCGCCCACCCGGCTGCCGATCGGCCCCTCGGGCGCCGGCCCGATCCAGCCTTCGGCGAACAGCTCCTCCCGCGTGAGCACCCACGCCTGGTGGCCCACGCCCTCACGGGCGGCGGCGGCAAGCTCGGCGGCGGCGCCCCGCTCCGCGTAGAGGTATCGGAAGCGCGCCTCACCGGCGTACAACGCGATCATCGGCGCCAGGTCGGCCAGGTCGACCCAGCCACCACCGTCGATGTGGACCTGCCCGTGGTCCGACGTGACGAGCAGCGCCGTGGACTCGGGCAGCGCGTCGCGCAGCTCACCGACGAGCCGGTCGGCGGCGCGCAGCTCGGCGACGTAGAACGAGTCGTGCAGGCCGTACTCGTGCGCGACGGTGTCGATGCTCGGGTAATAGCCGTACACGAAGCGCTCTCCGTCGCCGACGAGACGACGGCATTGCTCGACGAGCGTCGAGACCGCATTCCATCCCACGAAGCGTGCGCCGCGCAGCTGCGCGTCGGTGAAGCCCGAATGTCGGAACTCACTGCGCGTCACGACGGGGACCGGTCGGCCCAGGAATGCGGTGTGGCGCTGCATGTCGAACGGGTCGGGCGCGCGGTGATTGCCTGTGACCTGCCAGCGCAGGATGTTGAGGATGTCGTCGCCGACGCGCATCCGGAACCCCACCAGACCGTGTTGTGACGGCGCGAGCCCGGTGGCGAGCGACGTGAGCGCGCTGGCGGTGGTCGACGGCGCCACCGTCGTGATGGGGCCGCCCTCGAGCCCGGCGATCTCGGGCAGCAGGCTGCGGTGCGCCTCGACGGCCTGCCAGCCCAGCCCGTCCAGGACGAGCAGCACCACCGCGTCCGCTCCGTGAACGCAGAGGGGCATGCCCGCCATCGGGCGGCCACCCACCAGTGCCGGCACCAGGCTCGTGATCGCCTCGCCGCCGTAGTCCGGCCGTACGGGGTCCATGCACCTCCTCTTTGTCGCCGTCGCAAGCTCCGGCTTCGCCGGGGTGGTCGGCAAAGCCGCCGCCCCCGGCGAATCTATGCGGCGCCAAGCGCACCGGCGGGGCTCTCCGACGCGCGACCATGGGAGCGTGAAGGTCTCGACCAGAGGCGACTATGCGGCTCGTGCCCTCCTGTCGCTCGCCCTGCACGGCAAGGACCGGCCCACCTCGGTGAAGGAGATCGCCGAGCGGACGAGCCTGCCCCAGCCCTACCTCGAGCAGATCCTCCTCGCGGTCAAGGGAGCGGGGCTGGTCCGGTCGAAGCGCGGCGTCGGCGGCGGGTACGTGCTCGCCCGCGCCCCGGAGGACATCACGCTGGCCGAGATCGTCGCCGCCGTCGAGGGACCGCTCACGACGGTGATGGGCGAGCACGACCACTGCGAAGGCCACTGCATCCTGCAGGAGGTCTGGGTCTGCGTCTCGGAGGAGATGGGTCACCTCCTCGAGGGCTTCACGCTCGCCCAGCTCGTCGAGCGCACCCGAATTGGCCACCCCGACGCCGCCGCGAAGTCGTCAGCCTGACGCGGCTCCGAGCGCGTCGAGCACCGACGCGAGCTCGGCCGGGAGTGGGTCCTCGAAGCTGAGACGTTGCCCGGTCGTGGGGTGATCGAGGTCGAGCCGGTGCGCATGCAGGAAGGGGCGGCCGGGGCGGAGAGACGGGCGATCGCCGCGGTAGGCGGCGTCGCCGACGACGGCGTGCCCGACCGCACTGAGGTGGACGCGCAGCTGATGCGTGCGCCCAGTCTCGAGACGGCACTCGACGAGGCTCACGGGGGGCGGGTCGTACTCGCTGCGCACTTCGTAGGCGGTGCGTGCGGCCCGGCCCTCGTCGCGGATCGCCATGCGGGTGCGCCGAGTCGGTGACCGGCCGATCGGGGCGTCGATGACCCCGCGCGGCGAGTCGAAGCAGCCCCAGACGAGCGCGAGATAACGACGGTCGATGTCGCGTCGGGCGAGCGCGGCGACGAGCACGTCGTAGGCGCGCGCCGAGCGGGCGACGAGCATGAGCCCGCTGGTGTCGCGGTCGAGGCGGTGCACGATGCCGGGACGAGCCGGGTCGCCCACGTCGGACACTTCCGGGAACCGTTGCAAGAGCCCGTTCACGAGGGTGCCGCCGGGATGCCCGGCGCCCGGGTGCACCACGAGCCCGGCCGGCTTGCTCACGACGACCAGGTCGTCGTCGGCGAAGCGGACGTCGACCGGGACGGGTTCGGGGCCGGGTGGCTGATCGGGCGGCGGCTCCGAGAGCAGCTCCACGAGCGCTCCGGCCTCCAGACGGTGGCTCTTGGCCACGGGCTGTCCCGCGACGAGCACGGCGCCGTCGTCGATGAGGCGGGTGACCTCGGCCCGGCTCCAACCGGTGAGGAGGGCGAGCGCCCGGTCGAGCCGCTCCCCCGCCAACGTCGCCGGCACGGCCAGCTCGCTCACGCGGTCCTGCTCACCCGGGGTCGCGGCGTTCGTCGCGGTCGCGCCATCCCCAGAGCAAGAGCAGCACCGCGCCGATCGTGACCGCCGAGTCGGCGACGTTGAAGGTCGGAAACGCTCCGACGCGGACGAAGTCGACGACCTCGCCGCGCAGGAAGCCCGGCGCCCGGAACAGCCGATCGGTGAGGTTGCCCAGCGCTCCGCCGAGCACGAGCGAAAGCGCGACGACCATGACCGGATCCTTCGCGCGTTGTGCGACACGCACGAGGACGACCGCGACGACGGCCGCGAGCACAGCCAGCAACGGCGTGAACCCGGTGAGGATGCTGAACGCGCCGCCCGGATTCCGGCTCAGCCGCAGCTCGACGCTGCTCCCGATGATCGAGAGCGGCTCGTCGGAGAGGGTCTCGACCACCCACGCCTTCGTGATCTGGTCGAGCAGGACGATGCCGACGACGAGCCCGAGGATCAGCAGCGGTCGACGCGTCGGCGGAGTTGAGCGGGGCTCGGACGGAGCGCGCCCGCTAGCGGCGTCGTTCGGCACGAGCCTTGCAGTCGACACACTCCTCGGCGTACGGGATGGCCTCGAGGCGCTCCACGGAGAGGCGGCGCCCTGCGGGCACACACACGCCGTACGTCCCAGCGTCCATGCGCTTCAGGGCCCGGTCGATCGCGTCGACGATCTGGCGCGCCGATGCCGACAGCAGCAGGTCGCGCTCCCGCTCGACGTTGACCGTGTCGCCCTCACCCGACTCCTCGTCGAACTGCGTGTCTCCGGGGTCGCGCTCCTGCGCGAGCTCCTCGGCTTCGGCCTGGAGCTCTTCGGCCTGTCGGAGCTGCTGGTCGCGCTCGTCGATCAGCTTCTGCCGCAGCCGCTTCAGCGTCCGGTCCGAGAGATTCGGCTTCGCCGGCATGACCTCCCAGCCCGACAGCGGGCAGATCACCGAGCCCGGCTTGCGCGGCGGTGCCTTCTTGACCGGCGGCAGCTGCTGCGGAGCCTTCTTCGGGGCCTCCGCCGCCTTCGCGGGCGCGGCCGGCGCCTTGGCCTTCTTCGCCGGAGGCGCCTTCTTCTTGACCGGCGCGGGCTTGGCGGGCTTCGCCGCCCGGCTCGCCTTCCCCGTCGACGCCTTGGCCGCCTTCGCCGCCGGCGTCTTGCCCGCGGCCCGCTTCGCCGGGGCCGCCTTCTTCGCTCCGGTTCCCTTGCCCTTCTTGGCCGGCGGCCGCTTCGCCGACGGCTTCTTCGCCGTCGGCTTCGCCGCCTTCTTGGTCGTGGCCTTGCCCGGCTTCTTTGGCACCTGCTTCGCCCGCTTCTTCGCCGCCGACTTCTTCTTCCCAGTGCCCTTTTTGGCCGCGTTGCGAACAGGGGCGGCCTTCCTCGACGCAGCGGTCTTCTGTGGTGTTGCCATCACGAGCTCCCAGCTGGGAGAGGGCGGCGGCGCTCCCGCCACCGCGCCGGGGAGCGCAGAATAGTAGGGGCAAACACCGTTCCCTGACCACGACATTCCGCGCCGCGGTGAACACGGTCACATCGGGCGGTGGCGCGGCTCCCCGACCCTGGCGTCCGCCTCGACGAGCGCCTGGCGCAGGCGGGCGTCGACGTCGTCAGCGTCGATCCCGACGACGCGAAACCGCTTGAGCCGCGACCGCTCACCGGAGACGAGCTCCACGTCGCGCTCTTTCACTCCGAGCGCGGCTGCGATGAGCCCGACGGCGGCCGCGTTCGCCCTCCCGTCCGGTGGCGCGGCGACCCTCAACTTCAGGGAATCACCGTGACGGCCGACGACCGAGCTGCGTCCCGCGCCCGGCTGGACGTGCACCCGCAGCACCACCGCGTCGCGTTCGACGTCGTAGAGATCGGAGGAACGCGTCACGACCGTTCCTTTAGAAGGCGGGTACGGAAGAGGGTCCTTGTACTCTACGGCACATGGCGTTCACGCCGGTACCTTCCGCGCTCGACCTCGTCGAGCTCGAAGCGCGCGTGCTCGAACGCTGGCGCGCACAGGACTCGTTCCGCGAGAGCCTCCGACGGCGCGAAGGCGCACCGGAGTGGGTGTTCTACGAAGGTCCGCCCACGGCCAACGCGCGGCCGGGTATCCACCACGTCTGGGCCCGCGCGTTCAAAGACCTGTACCCGCGCTTTCACACGATGCGCGGGCGGTACGTCGCCAGAAAGGGCGGCTGGGACTGCCACGGGCTGCCGGTCGAGGTCGAGGTCGAGAAGGCGCTCGGCATCACGAACAAGCACGAGATCGAGGACTTCGGGATCGAGGCGTTCAACCAACGGTGCCGCGAGTCGGTGCAGCGTTACGTCGAGGACTGGTCGGCGCTGACCGCTCGGATCGGGATGTGGATCGACACGGCGGATGCGTATTGGACGCTCACCAACGACTACATCGAGAGCGTCTGGTGGGTGCTACGCCAGATGTGGGATCGCGGCCTCGTCTATGAGGGCTTCAAGGTGGTGCCGTACTGCGGTCGCTGCGGGACTGCGTTGTCGAGTCACGAGCTCGGCCAGCCCGGCGCATACCAGGACGTGACCGAGCCGTCGGTGTACGTCCGGTTCCCCGTGACCGGCGCGGACTTCGACCTTCTCGTGTGGACGACCACGCCGTGGACACTGGTGTCGAACGTCGCTGCCGCGGTCGGTCCTGAGATCGAGTACGTGCGCGTACAGCCGCCCGACGGCGGGCGTGACCTCGTCCTCGCCGCCACGCGCGTCGCCGACGTGCTCGGCGACGACGTCGAGATCATCGAGACCGTGCCCGTGTCCGATCTCGCCGGCCTGCGGTACCAGCGACCGTTCGAATACCTGCCGATCGATCCCGGCGCCAATCGGGTTGTCGTCGCCGACTTCGTCACCGTCGAGGAAGGTTCGGGGATCGTGCATCTCGCGCCCGCGTTCGGCGAAGTGGACCGCGAGGTGGCCGAGCAGGAAAAGCTGCCGATGCTCAACCCGGTCGGCGCCGACGCCCGCTTCGACGCGTCCGTCCCGCAGCTCCAGGGTCAGTTCGTCAAGGACGCCGACCCCGCGCTCATCGACGCGCTGACGGCAGCGGGCCGGATCGTGTCGATCGTCGAGTACGCGCACGCGTACCCCCATTGCTGGCGGTGCGGCACACCGCTCATCTACTGGGCCAAGCCGACGTGGTTCGCACGCACGTCCGAGCACAAGGAAGAGCTGCTCCGCGAGAACGAGACGATCGGCTGGCATCCCGACTACATCAAGCACGGGCGATTCGGCGACTGGCTCGAGAACAACGTGGACTGGGCGCTGTCCCGCGACCGCTTCTGGGGAACGCCGCTGCCCGTCTGGCGATGTCGCGATTGCAATGCCGACACGTGCGTTGGCTCGGTTGCGGAGCTCGGCGAGCTCGCAGGGCGCGACCTCTCCGATCTCGACCTGCACCGGCCGTTTGTCGACGACATCACG
>DATFPZ010000384.1:0-13268 GCA_035264545.1 Acidimicrobiia bacterium | reverse complement strand
TGCGCTCGGAGAACCAGGTGTCGAAGCGCACGCTGATCCGCTCGAGGTCGCGCTGCACCGATCGCACCGCGTCCTGGTAGCCCCACTCCCTCGCCTGCTCGGGCGTGACGTCGTCGCCGAGCTCGGCCCGCATGCGGGCGGACATCTCGATGAGGTACTCGCCCCGGTAGCCGTCTTCCGGGGGCTCCTCGTTCCGGTACCGGGCGTACAGCGACGCGCCGAATGTGTCGAGCTGACCGCCGGCGTCGTTCAGGTAGTACTCCCGGTGGACGGTCGCGCCCTGTGCCGCCAGCAGGTTGGCCACGGCATCGCCGACCGCCACCCAGCGGGCGCCTCCGGCGTGGACGGGGCCGGTGGGATTGAGGGACACGAACTCGAGATTGATCTTCTGGCCGTGCAGCGCGGCACCGCGGCCGTACGCGTCGCCCGCGGTCACGACCTCGCGCAGGACGTCGTGCAGCCACGACGGGGACAGAAAGAAATTGAGATAGCCCGGCCCGGCGACCTCGACCCGCTCGAAGTGCGGCGGCGGCGCCGCATCGATCGCGGCCTTGACCCGGCCGGCGATCTCGCGAGGCGGGAGCTTCGCCGCCTTCGCCATCCGCATCGCGACCGGGCTGGACCAGTCGCCCCGGCCGTGGTCCGGATCGCCGGGCTCGAGCGCGACGCCGTTCGGCGGCTCGGGAAGCCCGGCCGCACGCAGCGCGTCGCTCAGGCTGTGGCGGAGCTCGTCACGAATCACGAAGTGGGTCACGCGACGCGCAGTGCGTCGCCGTTGCGGCGATCGTACTTCCCGCTCCGTCGCGATCACCGGTACTTGAACGTCGCCCTTGGTACCCTCGCCTGTACAGCCCTCGTAGCTCTGGCGACCAGCGAAATTGGCCCGCTGGTACCGTGAGCTTTCACGCCCTCGTAGCTCAGGGGATAGAGCAGTGGCCTCCGGAGCCATGTGCGCAGGTTCGAATCCTGCCGAGGGCGCTCACCGATCGAGCGACGAGCAGCCCCCGCGTGCGGTCGGCGTAGTGTGCGGCTATGTCGGCCCTCGACGGAAAGGTGGCGCTCGTCACCGGCGCGGCGTCGGGAATCGGCGCGGCGACGGCCGAACGGCTGGCGGGAGAAGGCGCCCGGGTGGGTGTCGTCGACCTCACCGAGGACACCGGTCGCGCGGTCGCTGACTCCGTCGGAGGCGTCTTCCACCGAGCCGACGTCGGTGAGCCGGACGAGGTCGACGCCGCCTTCGCGACCGTCGAACGTGAGCTCGGCGGCATCGACATCGCGTTCCTCAACGCGGGCGTCGCGATCGGTCATCCGCAGATCGAGACTCTGCCCGACGATGTGTACCGGCTGATCATGCGGGTCAACGTGGACGGCGTGGTGTACGGCACGCGTGCCGCGGTCCGCGCGATGGAGCGACGCGGCGGGGGCGCCATCGTCGCGACGTCGTCGCTCGCCGGGCTGATCCCGTTCCCGCCCGATCCCGTCTACGACCTCACCAAGCACGCGGTCGTCGGCTTCATCCGCAGCGTCGCCCCGTCGCTCACCGCGAAGGGCATCACCGCCAACACGGTGAACCCGGGCATGACCGACACCAAGATCATGGGCGAGGACGCCCGACGGATGCTGCGCGAGGCCAACTTCCCGATCATGCCGCCGAGCCAGATCGCCGACGCCGTGCTCCGGATCGTCACCGGCGGAGGAACGGGCGAGTGCTGGGTCTGCCAGCCCGGCCGCGAGCCCGAGCCGTACCGCTTCCACGACGTCCCCGGGCCGCGCACGGAGGGCGCGCAGGGGCGAGTGCCGCCCGGCGTGCGCGAGGGCACGCTCGAGAGCGGCTGAAAGGCTGAACCCTTGGCGGCCCGCTTCGGGGCACCTTCTATCCTGGGATTCCTCCGGCGGATCCCGGAGGGAGAGGACACCGTGGAAGACGACCCGAGCGCGGCACCCGAGCCCGTCCAGCCCGAAGTGCTCCAGCAGGCGGCAGCTGCAAGGGCAGCCGGTGCCGGCGGCGACGGCGCCACGGCGCAGGAGCAGGTCAGCCGGCCCACGAAGCTGATCCGGATCGCGTCGATGGTGCGCAACATGCTCGAGGAGGTACGTCGCGCCCCGATCGACGACGCCGGCCGGCGCGCGCTGCGCGAGATCCACGAGCGGTCCATCCACGAGCTCGAGGACGTCCTTTCGCCCGACCTGAAGGCCGAGCTGTGCGAGGTCGTGCTCCCGTTCACGGGCGACGCGCCCAGCGAGTCCGAGCTGCGCCTCGCGCAGGCTCAGCTCGTCGGCTGGCTCGAAGGCCTCTTCCACGGCATCCAGGCGACGCTGTTCACGCAGCAGATGGCCGCGCAGGCACAGATGGACGAGATGCGCCGCCGCGCCATCGAGTCGGGCCAGCCTCCGCCGCAGGCCCCACCCGGCAGCGGATACCTCTGATGCACGAGCCGCTCGCGGCGTCCGACCCACTGCGGATGTTCGGCTCCTCGTGGACGCCGGACAGCTGGCGCGCGCGTCCCGCCAGCCAGCAGCTCGACTGGCCCGACGCCGACGCCCTCGACGCGGCGCGGGCGGAGCTTCGACGCCAGCCGCCGCTCGTGTTCGCAGGCGAGGCTCGCCAGCTCACGGAGTCCCTGGCGGCCGTCGCGGCCGGCGACGCCTTCCTGCTGCAGGCGGGCGACTGCGCGGAGTCGTTCGACGCCTTCTCCGCCGACACCATTCGCGACAAGCTCAAGGTCATCCTCCAGATGGCCGTCGTGCTGACCTACGGCACGGGCGTGCCGGCCGTGAAGGTCGGACGCATCGCCGGACAGTTCGCGAAGCCCCGCACCGCTCCCACCGAGACCCGTGACGGCGTCGAGCTGCCCTCCTTCCGCGGAGACCTGGTCAACGACTTCGCCTTCGACGCCAACGCGCGCCGGCCGGACCCGCAGCGGATGGTGCGCAGCTACCACCAGTCGGCAGCCACCTTGAACCTGCTGCGCGCGTTCACGAAGGGCGGCTACGCCGACCTGAGCCGCGTGCACCAGTGGAACCTGGAGTACGTGGCCAGCAGCCGTGAAGGCCAACGTTACGAAGCGGTCGCCCAGGAGATCGAGCGGGCGTTGCGGTTCATGGCCGCGTGCGGCATCGACCTCGCCGCCGAGATCCAGCTGCACCAGGTCGACTTCTTCACCGCCCACGAGGCGCTCGTCCTCGACTACGAGGAAGAGCTCACCCGGCGCGACAGCCTCACGGGACGCTGGTACGACTGCTCGGCCCACCTGCTCTGGGCCGGCGAGCGGACGCGCCAGCCCGGCGGCGCCCACGTCGAGTTCCTGTCGGGCGTCGAGAACCCGGTCGGCGTCAAGCTCGGCGCGGACGCATCACCCGAAGACGTGCTCGCGCTCTGCGAGCGTCTCGACCCCGCCCGCCAGCCCGGGCGGCTCGTGCTCTACAGCAGGATGGGCGCCGACCACGTGGAGGAGAAGCTCCCGCCGCTCCTGCGAGCGGTGAGGATGTCGGGCCACCCCGTCGTGTGGGCGTGCGACCCCATGCACGGGAACACTTTCGTGCACGAGAGCGGTTACAAGACACGGCGCTTCGGGGACATCATGCGCGAGCTGCGCGGCTTCTTCGCCGCCTGCGACGCCGCTCATGTGTGGCCCGGGGGCGTCCACGTCGAGCTCACGGGCGAGAACGTCACCGAGTGCCTCGGCGGAACCGAGGAAGTCCTCGGTGACCACCTCGAGCACCGGTACGAGACGATGTGCGACCCGCGGCTGAACGCCCGCCAGTCGCTCGACTTGGCCTTCCAGGTCGCCGAGCTGGTACGTCGCTGAGCCACGACGGCGCCGTCGGGGGCGTCAGAGCGGCGCCCCCTCGGGAGGAGCGATGGCAGAGAGCGAATTCGAGGATCTGGGCGCCAACTCCGGCCTGGTCGAGGATCTGTACGCCCGCTACGTCGAGGACCCGGCGTCCGTGCCCGAGGGATGGCGCGAGTTCTTCGACGAGCGCGGGGGACCCGAGCAATCTCCTTCGTCGGCGCCGCCGCAGGCACCCTCGCCGCCTCCGGCGGCTCCGCAACGTCCTTCGCCGGCTCCGCCGGCCGCGCAGCCTCCCTCGCCGGCTCCGCCGGCAGAGGCGCCGGCCGACGGTGACCGGCCCGTCCCGATCCGGGGGGCGACGGCGCGGATCGTCGAGAACATGGAGGCCTCGCTCGGCGTCCCGACGGCCACCTCGGTCCGCACCGTCCCCGCCAAGCTGCTCGAGGTCAACCGGCAGATCCTGAACAACCACCTCGCGCGCACCGGTGGCGTCAAGGTCAGCTTCACGCACCTCATCTCGTACGCCGTGCTCAAGGCGTTGGCGCGGGTGCCCGCGATGAACGCGTCCTTCGAGGTCGTCGACGGGCAGCCGAACGTCGTGCGCCACGACCACGTGAATCTCGGGCTCGCGGTCGACGTCGAGAAGAGCGACGGGACGCGCACGCTCCTCGTCCCCAACGTCAAGCGCGCCGACACCCTCGACTTCAAGGCGTTCCATGCCGCCTACGAGGAGGCCGTCGGCAAGGTGCGTTCGGGTCAGCTGTCGCCCGACGACTTCGCCGGCACCACCGGCACGATCACGAACCCCGGCACCATCGGCACGATGCATTCCGTCCCGCGGCTCATGACCGGTCAGGGCTTCATCGTCGGAGTCGGCGCGATCGGCTTCCCCGCCGAGTTCGAAGGCGCCGACCAGCGAACCATCGCGCAGCTCGGCGTGAGCAAGACGATCACGCTGACGAGCACGTACGACCATCGCGTCATCCAGGGTGCCGAGAGCGGCCGGTTCCTCGCCGTCGTCCACGACCTGCTCCTCGGGAACGAGGAGTTCTACGACGCCATCTTCCAGAGCTTCGCCGTCCCGTACGAGCCGGCGCGGTGGAGCGTCGACGTCAGCCCGCGGCGCGCCGGCGGCGAGTCCGCGACGGTCGCATCCGTCGACAAGGCCGTCGGAGTCCAGCAGCTCATCAACATGTACCGCGTGCGCGGCCACCTCATCGCCAACCTCGATCCCCTGGGCACCAACGAGCCGCAGACCCATCCCGAGCTCGACATCAACCACTACGACCTGACGATCTGGGATCTCGACCGCGAGTTCCCGACCGGCGGCCTCGCCGGCAAGCCCACGATGAAGCTGCGTGACATCCTCGGTGTCCTTCGCGACGCCTACGCGCGCACCATCGGCGTCGAGTACATGCACATCCAGGAACCCGACCAGAAGGCCTGGATCCAGGAGCACGTCGAAGGCGTCAGCTGGGAGCCGAGCCGCGAGGTGAAGGGGCGGATCCTGGAGCGGCTCGTCGCCGCCGAGGCGTTCGAGCGCTTCCTGCACACGAAATACCTCGGCCACAAGCGCTACAGCCTCGAGGGCGCCGAGAGCGCGATCCCGATGCTCGACGCGCTGCTGTCGGCCGCCGCCGACGACGGCGTCGAAGAGTCGATCCTCGGGATGCCGCACCGCGGACGGCTCAACGTGCTCACGAACGTGGTCGGCAAGTCGTACGCGCAGATCTTCCGCGAGTTCGAGGGCGAGCTCGACCCGCTGTCGGCGCAGGGATCGGGAGACGTCAAGTACCACGTCGGGGCGACCGGCAAGCACGCGTCGCCGGACGGCAACGAGATCGTCGTCACCCTGGCGTCGAACCCGAGTCACCTCGAAGCCGTCGACCCCATCGTCGAGGGCATGGCCCGCGCCGAGGAGGACCAGAAGGGCGACGAGGAGCGCAGGAAGGTGCTGCCGGTCCTGCTCCACGGCGACGCCGCGTTCGCGGGGCAGGGCGTCGTGGCCGAGACGCTCAACTTGTCGGAGGTGCCGGGATACGACGTCGGCGGCACCGTGCATCTCGTCGTCAACAACCAGCTCGGGTTCACCACCGCGCCGGAGATCGGCCGCTCGGCCGTGTACGCGACCGACGTCGCCAAGATGGTGCAGGCGCCGATCTTCCACGTGAACGGCGACGACCCCGAAGCGTGCGTCCGGGTGATGCAGCTCGCGTTCGCGTTCCGGCAGACGTTCCGCAAGGACGTTGTCGTCGACATGATCTGCTACCGCCGGTACGGCCACAACGAAGCCGACGAGCCCGCGTTCACGCAGCCGCGCATGTACGAGCTCATCGAGAGCCATCCGTCGCCGCGCACTCGCTACACCGACGTATTGGTGCGCGACGGCGCGATGACCACCGACGAGGCGGACGGAGTCAACAAGGACTTCAAGACCCGCCTCGATGCCGCGTTCGGCGAGACGCATCAGAGCGCGCCGCCTGACCCGAGTCAGGCCGCGACGCCGGACGCGCCGAGCGAGCCTCGGCTGACGGCGCCGCAGCCCGACCCGTCGGTGCGCGTCGCGACCAACGTCGATCGCGGCGCGCTCGAGCGGGTCGTCGACGGGCTCATGTCGCGGCCCGAGGGCTTCGCGGTGCATCCGAAGCTCGAGCGCATCCTCCAGGCCCATCGCGTCGCGTTCGACAAGGGCGAGGTCGACTGGTCGCTCGCCGAGACCTTCGCCTTCGGGTCGTTGCTGCTGGAGGGAACGCCCGTCCGCCTCGCGGGCCAGGACACCCGGCGGGGCACGTTCAGCCAGCGGCACGGCGTGCTGATCGACCAGCGCACCGAGGAGGAGTTCGTCCCGCTCGCGCATCTGGCCCCTGACCAGGCGCCGTTCATGCTCTACGACTCGGTGCTCTCCGAGTACGCCGCGCTCGGCTTCGAATACGGCTACTCGGTGGAGTACCCCGAGGCACTCGTCCTCTGGGAAGCGCAGTTCGGCGACTTCGTCAACGCCGCTGACGTCGTCGTCGACCAGTTCGTCGCCGCCGCCGAGGACAAGTGGGGTCAGGCCAGCAGCGTCGGACTGCTCCTCCCCCACGGGTTCGAAGGTCAGGGCCCCGAGCACTCGAGCGCACGCATCGAGCGCTTCCTCACGCTGAGCGCGGAGGACAACCAGCGCGTCGTCTACCCGTCGACGTCGGCGCAGTACTTCCACGTGTTGCGCCGCCAGGCGTTGGCGACGCGGCGGGTACCGCTGATCTGCTTCACGCCCAAGCGCTACCTGCGCATGCCCCACACCCGGTCGCCGGTGCCCGATTTCACCGAGGGCGGGTTCCACTTGACGCTGGACGACCACGCCGAGCTCGACCGCGACGCGGTCCGGCGGGTGCTGTTGTGCTCGGGGAAGATCGGGCACGAGCTCATGGACAACCGTGACGAGCTCGGAGCGCCGGCCGCGGTCGTGCGCGTCGAGCAGCTCTACCCGTGGCCGGAGGACGACATCCTCACCACGGTCGCGACCTACCCGAACGCGCGGGAAGTGTGGTGGGTGCAGGAGGAGCCGGCGAACATGGGTGCTTGGAACTTCGCCCACGCCCGCCTCGCCCGGGCGTTGCGCGACCGGGCCGAGCTCCGCCACGTGGCGCGGGAAGCGAGCGCGAGCCCCGCGACCGGCAGCCAGACGATCCACGAGCGTGAGCAGCAGCAGCTGCTCGCCGCTGCGTTCGAGGGTCTCCTGGGCGAACCGGTCGAGGCGACCGTCGCCGAGGACTAACTCGTCGCGCCGAACCCGCGGAGCACGGCGTTGACGAGCGCGTCGACATAGGCGTCGTTCAGCGGCTCCTGCGTGATCATGAGCCGGTGGAAGATCGGCCCGACGAGCATGCTGCTCATGACGCCGACATGGGTGTCGCTCGGCAGCTCGCCCCGATCGACGGCCCGGCGTAGCAGCGCGCGCGTCCTCGCCTTCCGGTCGGCCAGGAACTTCCGGTAGCGGTCGTCGAGCTCGGGATAGCGGCGCCGCTCGAACGTCATCACGGGCATGACGCGGCCGGCGGGGCTGTTCCTGAACCCCTTGATGAGAGAGTGAGCCAGTCCCCGCAGGTCGTCGCGGAGGTTGCCGGTATCGGGGAACGCGATCTCGTTCGCGACGAGGCAGCCTGCCGCCTCGACGATGAGATCGACCTTCGACGGGTAGCGCCGGTAGATCGTCGCCCGGCTCACGCCGGCGCGAGCCGCGACGTCCTCGACGCTCACGCCCTCGAAGCCGCGCTCGGCGAACAGGTCGACGGCCGCCTCCCGGATCGCCTGGTCCGCGGTCGCCGACCGCGGACGCCCCCGCGGGCGCACCGCCGCATCGGTCGCCGCCGGCGCGTCGGGCGCGCCGACGACGGTGTCGCTCATCTCCGCTCCTGCGACTCGACGGGCACGTAGGCGGGCTCGACCGTGCCTGTGGGTGCGTCGACCGGCGTCGGCGTCTCCTCCGGCGTCGCTCCGGGCGCGGCGGGCTGCTTGGCTTCGTACTCGGCCTCGAGCTCCTCGACCGGCCGCCGGGCCCGGGCCGGGAGCCAGATCAGCGCCGCGATCGCGCCGACGATGAGGGCCGCCGCTCCCACCAGGTAGCCCTGGTGCATCCCGTCGACGAAGGCCGTTCGGGCGGTCTCCGCGAGCGCGTTGCCCGCGGGTCCGCCGAGGCGGCTGGCGGTCTCGAGCGCGAAGCCGAGGGAGTTCTTGGCGTCGTTCGCCACACCGTTCGGGAGTGGCTGCCCGGCGACCGCATCGCCGACCTGCGAGCCGTACGTCGAGGCGAGCACGCTGCCGATGATCGCCACGCCCAATGCACCGCCGACCTGACGGGTCGTGTCGTTCACGGCCGAGCCGACACCCGCCTTCGCGAGCGGCAGCGAGCCCATGATCGATTCCGTCGCGGGGGCCATCGTGAGACCCATGCCGACCGCCATGAGCATGAGACGCCAGAAGATGTTCTCGTAGCCGGTCGACACCTCGAACTGCGTGAACGACAGGACGCCGAGTCCTGAGAGGAACAATCCGGTGCTGACGACGACCTTGGTACCAATCCGCTCGACGATCCGGGCGCTGAGCGGCGCCACCACCATCATCGTCGCCGCCAGCGGGAGCAGCCGGATCCCCGCTTCCAGCGGCGTGTAGCCGAGCACGAACTGGAAGTACTGCGTCAACAGGAAGATCACGCCGAACATCGCGAAGAAGAGGATCGAGATGCTGGCGCTCGCGCTCGTGAACCGAGGGTTCTTGAAGAAGTCCAGGTTCAGCATCGGGTGCGTGCTCCGGCGCTCCCACGCGAAGAAGGTCACGAGCAACACCGCCGCGATGCCGAGCGCGCCCAGGATCTTCGTGTCGCTCCAACCTTCGGTCGGCGCCTCGATGAACGCGTAGACGAGGGAGACGAGGCCTGCGATCGAGAGTGCGGCGCCGACGAGGTCGAGCCGCGGGGCGGTCGGGTCCTTCGACGTCGGCATGATGAGCACGCCGGCGCCGAGGGCGACGGCGACGATCGGCAGGTTCACGAGGAAGATCGAGCCCCAGTAGAAGTGCTCGAGCAGGAAGCCACCCGTCACGGGACCGATCGCGACGGCGAGCCCGGCCACGCCGGCCCAGATCGCGATGGCCCTCCCCCGCTCACGACCTTCGAAGACGCTCGTGATCAGCGAGAGCGTCCCCGGCATGATGAATGCGCCACCGATGCCCATGAGCGCCCGAGAGGCGATCAGCTGGCTCGGCGAGTTCGCCATCGCCGAGAGGAGCGAGCCGAGCCCGAAGACGGTCAGTCCGACCTGCAGCGCGCCACGCCGCCCGAACCGGTCGCCCAGGCTGCCCGCCGTCAACAGCAGGCCGGCGAACACCAGCGTGTAGGCGTCGACCATCCACTGGAGCTGACTGGTCGTCGCGTCGAGCCCACCTTGGCTCACCGGCCTCGCCAGTGTCGGCAGCGCCACGTTCAGGATGGAGTTGTCGACGACGATGATGAGGAGGCTGAGGCAGAGGACCGCGAGGATCCACCACCGCTGTTGGTGCACCTTCTCTCCCATGGGCCGGCCTTTCGAGACGAGTGGACGACGGGTGGCGTACTCGTGTTGCAACGCGACCGGATACGAAACGCATCCGTCTCGTATCGAATGTGACGAACGTCTCAGCCCGAGCGGGCTCGGAGGGCCCTCCAGCCGACGACGCCGATCGCTATCCCGAACCCGATCGAGATCGCCGCCAGCGCCCCGTGCACGACGTAGAACCCCGCCGAGCGGTCCTCGCCCGCCATGTTGACGAGGCGGGTGACCCAGACGAACAGCGTCCACCCGCCCGCGGCGAGCAGGAGGATCGAGACGCGCCTCGTCACGAGGCGGCGGTGACCGCGTCGAGCGCGCGCTGGACGGCGTCGGGCGACGCGTTGAGGATCGGCAACCGGACGTCGGCGGTGGGGATGCGACCCTGCGCCTGCAGCACGCCCTTGAAGACGGCCGGGTTCGGCTCCGCGAACAGCGCCTGGGTGACGGGCAGCAGCGCCTCGGCGTGGGCGCGCCCCTCGTCGACCTTGCCCGCGAGACCGCACTCGATCATCTCGACGAACCGTTCCGTGCACACGTGGGCGCTGGCGCAGATGGTGCCGGTGCCGCCCATGACCACGAGCGGGAAGAGGAAGGTGTCGGTGCCACCGAGCACGGCGAACCCTTCGACCTGGTTCGTGAGCCGCATGAGCTCCAACGTGTCGTCGTCGAGGGTGGCCGGGGCCTGCTTGATCCCCGCGAAGTTCGGACTACGCGCGAGCTCGTACACGTTCTGCGCGCTCAGGTTCCGGCCCGTACGGGCGGCAATGTTGTAGACGACGAGCGGCACGGGGCTGACGTCGGCCACGGCCCGGAGGTGGGCGACGATGCCGGCCTCCGACGGCCGCACGTAGTACGGCACGACGATCAATGTCGCGACGAGCGCCGGCGTCCCGGCAAGCTCCTTCACCGCCTGCCGCGTCGTCCGGGTGTTGTTCGTTCCCGCCCCGACGATCAGCTGTGCCGAACGCTCGGCGCACACGGTCGAGCACGCGTCGATGACGGCGTGCTTCTCGTCGGCGTCGAGTGACGTCGACTCCCCCGTCGTGCCGAGCGCGACGATTCCTGCTGCACCGGCGTCGAGGTACTCGCGGCACAGCCGCTCGAGCGCGTCGATGGCCACCGATCCGTCTTCGGCGAACGGCGTGATGATCGGGATGTAGACGCCGCGGAGATTCGCGTCGGTCGGCATCGCGCGGAAGGCTACCTTGCGCCGCTCGGAACCGGCCCGACATAGCCTCGCCGCGGCGACGGCGGCTTTGCTTACCGTCGCCCGCGGCGGCGGCGGCGGCTTTGCCGACCGTCGCCGCAAAGCCCGAGCTTGCGAGGGCGACCAGAGAACCAGAGCCCGAGCTTGCGAGGGCGACCAGAGAACCAGAGCCGGAGCCTGCGACGGCGCCAAGGAAAGAGCCGACGGAGGAGAGAATTGTCTGAGCCGTGGCAGACGATCCTGACGCTGGCAGCAGGCGTCGCGACCGGGGTGCTGTCCGGGATGTTCGGAGTCGGCGGTGCGGTGGTATCGACGCCCGCGATCCGCGTGCTGGGCGCGACCCCGCTCGAGGCCGTCGGATCGACCATCCCGTCCGTGATCCCGTCGGC
This sequence comes from Acidimicrobiia bacterium, assembly GCA_035264545.1. Taxonomy (GTDB): domain Bacteria; phylum Actinomycetota; class Acidimicrobiia; order IMCC26256; family JACDBD01; genus JALZAA01. The sequence goes on along the minus strand of DATFPZ010000384.1, from coordinate 1,810 downwards.
GGTCAGCGGCTCCCTTCGGTACCGGCGAGAAGGGCTCATCATCGGACGGGTCGCCCTCTGGACTCTCGCCGCCGGTCTCGCCGCGACGGTCGGCGGAGCGCTCCTTACGGGCGCGGTCCCGGGCAACGGCCATCTCCTCATGATCGCCACGGCGGCCCTCCTCGCGTTCACGTCCTTCCGCATGGCGCGGGTGCCGAGCGCGGCGCCCGCACACGCGCAGAATCCGATCGATGTCGAGGACCCGGTCGGCGACCTCGCCACGCCAGCCAGCGACTTCGTGCTGGCGCACGAACGGGATCCGGACCGGTCGTCGCCGCTCCGGCGCCGGGCCGAGGTGTGGCGACTGGGATTGATCGGCCTCGCCGCCGGCGGCCTCAGCGGCCTTCTGGGCATCGGCGGCGGCGTCCTCATGGTCCCCGCGTTCGCGACCTGGGTGCGGCTGAGCGTCAAGGAGGCGGTGGCCACGTCGCTCGTGTGCGTGGGCGCGCTCGCGGTCCCGGGAATGATCACGCACACCGCGCTCGGCAACGTCGACTGGGCGTTCGCGATCCCCCTGTCGATCGCGGTGATCCCGGGCGCCCGGATCGGCGCCCACCTGGCGATCCGGTCATCTGATCGCGGCTTACGCCTCGCAGTGGCGATCGTGCTCGGATCGATCGCGCTGGCCTATGGGACCGGCGAGATCATCGCGCTGGCCTTCTAGGCGTCCGACAGCGCACGCGCTCGGGCGAACACGTCGTCGAGCATCGACTCGGTGAGCTTGCCCGTGAACGTGTTCTGCTGGCTGGGGTGGTAGCAACCGACCACCATCGCCCGATCGGAGGCGACCTCGACGCCGTGCCCGAACGGTGGGCGCGGTGAGGGCAGTGGCGACCCGCTCGTGGCGAGCACGCGCGCTGTTGCGTCGTACGCGAACTTCCCGAGCACGACGATCACCCGCACCCGTTCGAGCAGCTCCAGCTCGCGCACGAGGTACGGCAGGCACCGGTCGCGCTCGTCGGGCGCCGGCTTGTTCGCGGGTGGAGCACAGCGCACCGCGGCCGCGACGTACACGTCGCGCAGCTCCAGCCCGTCGTCCGCGCTGACGGAGGTCGCCTGGTTGGCGTAGCCGGTGCGGTGGAGCGCGCCGAACAGCCAGTCTCCCGAGCGGTCGCCGGTGAAGATCCGGCCCGTTCGATTCCCGCCGTGGGCGGCGGGCGCCAGACCGACGATCAGCACCCGCGCCGCCGGATCACCGAATCCCGGGACAGGGCGAGCCCAGTACGACTCGTCGCGAAACGCGGCGCGCTTCTCGCGCGCGACGCTCTCGCGCCACGCGACGAGCCGGGGGCACGCACGACACTCGACGATCTCGGCGGTCAAAGCGGCGAGCGCGCCGGTCTGACCGGGAGCAGCTCTGCCCACCCCGGGATCGTATGCGTGCCGGTACGTGCCAGTACGGTGCGGGAGCCATGCGGATCCTGCTGATCGTCAACGAGACGGCGACCGCGGTGACCGCTCGGCGGCGGGTGCTCGTCCAGCGGGTGCTGGGCGCCGACCACAAGCTCGAGGTGGAGGAGACCTCACGGCGCGGCCATGCCGCCCGCATCGCCCGCGGCGCTGCCCTCGAGGGGGTCGAGGCCGTGGCCGTGCTGGCCGGCGACGGCACGCTCAGCGAAGCCGCCGACGGCCTCGCAGGCACGGCCACCGCGCTGGCCCCGTTGCCGGGCGGATCGACCAACGTGTTCGCGCGCAGCCTCGGGGTCGCCTACGACCCCGTCCAAGCGGCCGAACAGCTCGTCGTCTCGCTCGCCCGAGGCAGTTTCCGGCG
>DATFPZ010000383.1:0-5176 GCA_035264545.1 Acidimicrobiia bacterium | reverse complement strand
TCAAGCGCGCTTCACGCTTCGTTCTCGTGCACCAATGTCACCCGCTTGATCACAATGTTCCCTTCGTCGTCCATCAACCGCGCGCCGAGCCCGTTCCTGGTAAGGAGTCGATATGGAGTTCGGCGCGCACCTGCCGTTGATGGACTTCGGCGGCCATCCGTACACGCTCCAGCACCTGGTCGATTACACGAAGACGGCGGCGCGCTTGGGACTCACGGTGCTCTCCGCCAACGACCACATGGTGTTCGGGGTGCCGTGGCTCGACGGGCCGACGGCGCTGGCCGCCACGATCGAGCACTCGGCGGGGATGACCCTTGCGACGACGGTCGCGCTCGCGGTCGTACGGGGGCCGGTGCCTGTGGCCAAGACGCTCGGCGCCATCGACCGCCTTTCCGGTGGGCGCACGTTGGTCGTTGTCGGTCCGGGCTCGTCCGCTCGGGATTACGAGAGCGTCGGTCTCGACTTCGAAGAGCGCTGGGCGCGCCTCGACGAAGCGGTTCAGGCTTTGCGTTCGCTGTGGGGAAGCGAGCCTGCACCGTTCGTCGGCCGCTTCTACTCGACCGAAGGAATCCGGCTCGAGCCCGCTCCCGCGCAGCCGGGAGGTCCACCGATCTGGCTCGGGAGTTGGGGGTCGGATGCAGGGCTGCGACGCGTCGCCCGCTTGGCCGACGGCTGGCTCGCGTCGGCCTATAACACCACGCCCGCGTTGTTCGCCGAAGCTCGTCGGCGCCTCGACGATCGCTTGTCCGAGTGCGGGAAGAAGCCCGACACGTTCCCGAATGGGCTCGCCACGATGTGGTTCCACATCACGGAGGATCGTGCCGAGGCTGATCGCATCGTTCGGGAACGCCTCGTGCCGGCAATCCACCGCCCCGAGGACGTCCTGCGCGAGCGACTGCCCGTGGGGCCGCCGGCCCGCTTCACCGAGTTACTGGCCGACTTCCGTGACGCGGGCGTGCAGCTCGTGCTGATCTGGCCGGTCGCCGACGAGCGGCGCCAGCTCGAGCTGTTCTGCGAGAAAGTGCGTCCTCTGTTTCAGCAGTAGGGCGCCACCCGTGTCCCGATGGCGACCGGATCGCAAAGGGATTGGGTCAGTAGCCTGCCCCGACATGACGACCCGCCCCGCGCGGCGACGGCTGCCCGACCCCGGCGCCGTCCACAATGAACGCGAGATCGACGCCGTGGTCGGCGTGTTGCGTGAGTCCAATCTCGCGATCGGCGAGCGCGTGCGCGACTTCGAGCATCGGGTCGCGGAGTTGCTCGCCAAGCGCCACGGCGTGATGGTCAACTCGGGTTCGTCGGCGCTGCGCCTGGCGATCGATCTGCTCGATCTGGCGCCCGGGGACGAGGTCATCACTCCGGTCGTGACGTTCGCCACCGATGTGGCGCCGCTCGTGCAATCGGGGATCGTTCCCGCCTTCGTCGACGTCGAGCCGGACTCGTACCAGATCGACGTGGACGGCGTCGAGGAGATGATCGGGCCTCGGACGCGGGCGATCCTCGCGCCGAACCTCGTCGGCAACGTCCCCGACTGGGACCGCATCCGGGAGGTCGCCGACGCGCACGGCCTCACCGTGGTCGAGGACAGTTGCGACGTGCTGGACGCGTGGCTGCGCGGAGCGCGCACCGGCACGCGCGCCGACATGTCGGTGACGAGCTTCGCCCGGGGCCACGCGATCACCGCCGCGGGCAACGGCGGGCTCGTCGGGATCGACGACGACGGCCTCCTGGACCGGTGCCTCACGCTGCGCCGGTGGGGCCGTCGCTCGGAGACGTACCTGTTCGGCTCGCGTCAGGGTGAGAAGGACCGCTTCGGCCCGCTGGCCGACGGCACTCCCTACGATCTCGTCTTCCTGTTCGACGCCATCGGCTACAACTTCGAGCCGTCGGAGCTCGGCGCCGCCTACGGTCTCGTCCAGCTCGACAAGCTCGCGGATTACAACGAGCGGCGGCGGTACAGCTGGCAGCGCCTCGACGACTTCTTCGCCGCCCACGAGGACAAGATCGTGCGGCCCCGCTCCCGTGAGGACGCCCAGGTCACGTGGATGCGTTATCCGTTCGTGCTGCGCGAAGGGCTCGATCGCACCGCGATCCAACGGGAGCTCGAATCACGCGGCATCGCGACGCTCATGGTCTGGACCGGCAACGTGCTCCGTCAGCCCGGCTTCGCGGCCATCGAACACCGGGCGCCCGCCGGCGGTTTCCCGAACGCCGACCGTGTGATGGACCGGGCACTTTCACTCCCGTGCCACCATGCCCTTACGAGCGACGACCTCGGGTACGTGATCGAGTCCCTGGCTGACGTGCTCGCCGACTGAGGTCGACGGTCCGGGGCGGGGTCAGCTGGGGGTAGAACGGCGGTATGGACCTCGATTACCACATCATGCGATTCGACTGGGCCGGCGGTCCGGCCGGCATCGGTCCGGGCGTCGCGGAGCTCGCCCAGCGCGCCGAGGCCATGGGCGTCCGCACCGTGTCGTTCATGGACCACTTCTTCCAGATGGACTGGATGGCGCCGGCCGAGGACCCGATGCTCGAGGGCTACACCGCGCTCGGCTTCGTCGCCGGCCGCACCGAACGGCTACGGCTGCGGCTCCTCGTGACCGGCGTGACGTATCGCCATCCCGGGATCCTGGCGAAGGTCGTGACGACGCTTGACGTCGTGTCGAGCGGCCGGGCCGAGCTCGGCATCGGCGCGGCGTGGTACGACCGCGAGCACCGTGGTCTCGGTGTGCCGTACCCGCCGACGGCGGAGCGTTTCGAACGGCTCGAGGAGGCGATCCAGATCTGCCTGCAGATGTGGAGCGACGACAACGGACCGTACGCGGGGCGTCACTACCGCCTCGACGAGACCATCTGCAGCCCGATGCCGGTCAGCACACCGCGCCCGCGGATCCTGATCGGGGGCGGCGGCGAGCGGAAGACACTCCGGCTCGTCGCGCAGTACGCCGACGCGTGCAACCTCTTCGGCGGCCCCGACGAGGTCGCGCACAAGCTCGACGTCCTCCGCCGGCATTGCGACGCCGTGGGACGCGACCCGAACGACATCGAGGTCACGGTCCTGTACCGCGACCTTCCGCCGGATGCCACCGCTGATGACGTCGTGCGCGGCGCAGAAGCCTTCGCGAAGGTCGGCGTGTCGGCCGTCGTCACCGGGCCCGTGACCGACGACCCGGCTGGTTGGCTCGAGTCGACGTTCGGTCCCGCGATGGAACGGCTGGCCGCCATCGAACCCGCGCCGTTGTAGCACCGCGTTGATTCCCGCGGCCGGATTGCGTTGCTAGTCGACGGGTCCGTCGCACGATCCGCGAACCGCGGGTTGGCGGTCGCTAGCGTTGGGCGTCCCGAGATCCTTGTAGGACCCGGCGCGCGCAGAGCGGGCGCGGCGGCGGTCAACCGACGTTTGGAGGCAGGTGGGACCCGTGCGCGGCGGTCGCGATGTACGACATCGACGACTGCTCTTCGTGCTGGCGGTGCCCTTTAGCCTGCTGATTCCACTCCTCGGCGCAACCACGCCGGCGTTCGCCCAGGAGGGCGACCCTGTCGCAGCCGCGGACCAGGCTGTTGCGGAAGCCCAAGCACAAGTGGATCAGGTCGCCGGTGCGTATTTCGATGCGCTCGAGCGGACCCGCCAACTCGAATCCCGCATCTCGGAACTGCAAGGTCGCATCGGTGAGCTTCGGCAGCGGGTGGCCGACCTCGAGAAGATCACGAGCGACCGGGCCGTCGCTGCGTACAAGCGCAGTGGGAACTCGCTCGGAGCCATCTTCCTCGACAGCTCCAGCGCGACTGACACGGTCCGCCGCATCAAGGCCATCGATCTCCTCAATGCGCACGACGACGACGCCGTCCGGGCGTTACGCCGTTCGCAGGCTGATCTGTCGGGTGAGCTGCGGGAGCTCGATGCGGCGCGCGAGCGCCAGGCGAGCGCGGTGGCTCGCCTGCAGGAGCAGGACCAGCAGGTCAACGCGAAGCTCGTCGAAGCGCAGAACCGACGGCAGGTCGCAATCGACGAGCAGCTCGAAGCGCAACGGCAAGCAGCGGCAGCCGCGGCGGCCGCGGCCGCGGCGGCGGCGGCGGCGGCTACGCCGCCCCCTCCGGCACCGCCGGCAGCGCCCGTAACCCCGCCACCCGCGCCGAACAGCGGCACGCCCGCACCCGTTCCCGCCGGTCGTGCGCCCACGAGCGGCGTCAACCCGCACCACAACGATCCGTACCTGACGTGCGTGCGCCACTACGAGAGCACGGACAACTATCAGGCCTACAACCGCGGCGGTCCTGCGTACGGCGCCTATCAGTTCCTGCAGCCCACCTGGAACCTCACGGCGAACCACGCCGGCCGCGGTGATCTGGTCGGGCTCGACCCGCGGCGCGCCTCCGAGTACGACCAGGACGAGATGGCCTGGACGCTCTACCAGTGGCAGGGCAAGCGCAACTGGTCCCTCGACCCCTGCTGAGGGGCCGCGAGCTATCCGACGACGGCTTCGGCCTCGATCTCGACACGCCAGCGCGGGTCGAGCAAGCCCGACACGACGATCATCGACGCCGCCGGTCGCACGTCGGCGAACGCGTCGCCGTGCGCTCTCCCAACCGCGTCGGCGTCGGCCCGATCGGTGATGTACATGCGGGTGCGGACGACGTCGTCAGGGGTCGCGCCTGCATTCTCGAGGGCGGAGAAGATGATCTCGAGACACCGCCGCGCCTGGACCTCGGGATCTGGATCACAGGATCCGTCCGGCCAGATCGGCGCAGTTCCCGACACGACGACCCGGTCGGCGACTCGCACGGCCCGACTGAACCCGATCGTCGCTTCGAAGGGCGACCCGGAAGACACACGCTTCCGGTCGGCAGTCATGGACAGAGCTTGCCTCACGGTGAGGCAGCCAGGTCATAGCTAACTGCGCGACCCGATGACCTCGACAACACGTTCGTGACTTGCCCATGAATCCGGACTTCTATGATCGGGTTTGCCGATATTGGCATGGTCAGGAGGTCAGCATGACGGTCGCCGACGAGTTCCTGACGAACAACGACAGCTACGCGGCGGGATTCAGCAAGGGTGACCTCGCGCCGTCGCCCGCAAAGCAGGTGGCCATCGTCGCCTGCATGGACGCCCGGCTGGACCCGGGTCGTGCGCTGGGGTTCGAGGAGGGCGACGCGCACGTGATCCGGAACG
>DATFPZ010000382.1:0-6047 GCA_035264545.1 Acidimicrobiia bacterium | reverse complement strand
GTCGACCAGCTGAAGGGCTGACCCGCCGTGCTGCGCAACGCCTGGATCATTCCCCTGCTGCCGGCGGCGTCGTTCGTGTTGATCCTCCTGTTCGGGAAGCGCCTGCCGCGCAAGGGTGCCGAGCTCGCCGTCGGCGCCGTGGGTGCCTCCTTCGTGCTCTCGTGCATCACCGCAGTCCAATGGATCCAGCGGGTCAGCGACCATGGCGGGCGGGAGGCGCTCCGTGGGTTCGGGCACTCCCTGCTCCCGACGCAGGAGGGGGGTGTCTCCGCGGTCGCAACCGGCTTCACGTGGTGGCAGAACGCCAACGTGAAGTTCGCCGTCGGGATCCACATCGACGGCCTCGCCGTGATGATGCTGTTCATGGTCACGCTGGTGTCGTTCCTCGTTCACGTGTACTCGACGAAGTACATGGAGGGCGACCGCCGGTACACGCACTACTTCGCGCTCCTCAACCTGTTCACGGCCTCGATGCTGCTGCTCGTCGTGGCGGACAACACGATCGAGCTGCTCGTGGCGTGGGAGCTCGTCGGCTTCTGCTCCTTCGCGCTCATCGGGCATTGGTGGGAGGAGAAGCCCAACTCGGACGCCGCCGTGAAGGCCTTCCTCACGACACGCGTCGGCGACGTCGGCCTCATGATCGGGATCATCGTCCTGTTCTTCGCCGCCGGCTCCTTCGACATCGCCAAGATCAACGCCGAGACGCTCGGCGGGGGCATCGGTCACACGCTCCTCGTCGTGAGCGCGGTGTGCCTGCTGATCGGGATCATGGGGAAGAGCGGCCAGTTCCCGCTGCATGTCTGGTTGCCGGACGCCATGGCGGGCCCGACACCGGTGTCTGCTCTCATTCACGCGGCGACGATGGTGGTCGCCGGCGTGTACCTCGGCGCGCGCCTGTTCCCGGTCCTGTACGAGGGCTTCTCGATCGGCGACGGCGGGCTCAACGCGATGGCGGTCACCGGCGGGATCACGATTCTGATCGGGGCCGCGCTCGCGTTCGTGCAACGCGACATCAAGAAGGTGCTCGCGTATTCGACGATCAGCCAGATCGGCTACATGGTGATGGCGCTCGGCGTCGGCGCGTGGGTCGCGGCCGTCTTCCACCTGTTCACGCACGCGTTCTTCAAGGCGCTGCTCTTCCTCGGGGCGGGATCGGTGAGTCACTCCGGCTCCCACCACAGCTTCGACATGAAGAGCGACATGGGCGGCCTGCGCAAGCACATGCCGGTCACGTTCGTCACGTTCGTCATCGGGTCCCTGGCCCTGGCCGGGATCTTCCCCCTCGCCGGGTTCTGGTCGAAGGACGAGATCCTCGTCACCGCCGGCCAGACCGGTTACGACACCTTCCTGTACGTGGGCCTGATCGGCGCCTTCCTCACCGCCGCGTACATGACGCGCTGCGTGTACCTGACCTTCTTCGGCGAGTTCCGGGGCCACGGCGAGCCGCACGAGTCGCCGCGCACCCTGACTGTCCCGCTCGTCGTGCTGGCCGTCGCCGCCGTGACCGCCGGGTTCATCAACGCCGAGGCGTTCGGGATCGACAGGTTCCGCGAGTGGGTCGAGGCCGCCGTCTCGCTCCCGGCGCTCGAGCACGCCGAGTTCGACAGCGTCAAGGCGGTGATCTCGGTGACGATCGCCGTCCTCGGGATCGGGATCGCCGCCTACCTGTGGTTCCAGCGGGAGGAGCTCGGGGCATTCCGTGGCTTCACGCAGCGAAACGCGGGCGCGCGGGCCGGCTACCGCTTCCTCGAGAAGAAGTACTACCTCGACGACCTGTACGAGAAGGTCATCGTCGGTGGGATCAAGGGGCCCGTCGCGCGCGTCAGCTACTGGATCAACCAGCACGTCATCGACGGCGTGGTGAACGCCCTCGGCCGGGGCACGGCGGCCGTGGCCCGCGAGACGTATGACGTCATCGACCAGAAGGTGGTCGACGGCGCCGTGAACGGCTTGGCGGAGACGACCGGCCAGACGGGTGGTCTACTCCGCTACGTCCAGTCGGGACGCGTGCAGCGCTACGCGCTCACGCTCTTCGCAGCCGTCGGGGCTCTCAGCCTCGCGCTCTGGCTCGTCTACTAGACGCCTACACCAGGAGAGGAACGTGGACTGGTTCGACACGTGGGGAGTGACCCTGGCGGTCTTCCTCCCGGCCGCGGGGATGGTGGTCGTGCTCGCCATCCCGAAGGCGCAGGAGCGGGCTCTCAAGGTGACCACACTGGCGACCACGCTCGCGACGCTCGCCGTCGGGATCGGGATGCTCGCTCGGTTCGACTACGACCGGACCGGCGCCCTGCAGTTCCAGGTGAACAAGTCCTGGATCGACGTCATCCACAGCCGGTACCACATGGGCGTCGACGGCATCTCGCTGCCGCTGCTGCTGATGACGATGCTCATCACCGTCGGGTGCGTCATCTACACGTGGGACCACTTCCCCGACCCGCGCACGCCGAAGGCGTTCCTCGCGCTCATCCTGCTGCTCGAGACGGGCATGAACGGCACGTTCTGCGCCCAGGACCTCATCCTGTTCTTCATCTTCTTCGAGCTCGTGCTGCTGCCGATGTTCTTCATGATCGGCGTGTGGGGCGGACCGAACCGCGAGTACGCGTCGATCAAGTTCTTCCTGTTCACGCTGTTCGGGTCGGCGCTCATGCTGCTGAGCTTCCTGGCCCTGTTCTTCCTGTCCGATCCGCAGACCTTCGACATCCCGAGGCTGGCGGCGCAGGGAGGCGGCGGGATCGTCGCGAGCACGCAGAACCTCATCTTCGTGGGGATGTTCCTCGGCTTCGCGATCAAGGTCCCGATGTTCCCGTTCCATACGTGGCTGCCCGACGCCCATACCGAGGCGCCGACCGTCGGGTCAGTGCTGCTGGCCGCCGTCCTCCTGAAGCTCGGGACGTACGGGTTTGTCCGGATCGCGCTGCCGATCCTGCCCCAAGCCGCGCACGATTGGGCGCCGTGGATCGGGCTCCTCGCCGTGATCGGGATCATCTACGGCGCGTTGTGCTGTCTCGCGCAACGAGACATGAAACGGCTCATCGCGTTCTCGTCGGTGGCGCACATGGGCTTCGTCATGCTCGGCATCGCCACGCTGACGAACTTCGGCATCAACGCGGCCATCTTCGGGATGGTCGCCCACGGGCTCATCACCGGGATGCTCTTCTTCCTGGCCGGGTCGGTGCAGGAGCGCTACGACACGCGGGAGATCAGCCGCCTCGGCGGGATGCTGGTCCAGGCTCCGAGGCTGGGGTGGATCCTCGGGTTCTGCGCCATGGCATCCCTCGGCCTCCCCGGCCTGGCCGGGTTCTGGGGCGAGTTCCCCGCCGTGCTCTCCGCCTACGACCCCGCCGCCGGCATCTCGGAGATCACCTTCCGCGTCTACATGGTCGTGGCCGCCGTCGGCACGGTGCTCGCCGCCGGCTACCTGCTGTGGATGTTCCAGCGGGTGGCGTTCGGCACGGTGAAGACCGAGTTCGAGGGCGCGCACGTGCACGACGTGCACTGGCCCGAGTGGATCGCCTGGACGCCGTTGCTCATCGGCATCGTGGTGCTCGGTATCTACCCGAACCTCATTTTCCGGATCACTGACGGCGCGGTCACCAACCTCGCCCACGGCATGGCGAGGGCGCTCGGATGAGCGTTTCGTGAACCCGGTCTTCGACTACCACGCGCTCGCGCCCGAGCTGATCCTCACGGCGACGATCGTCGTCGTGCTCGTCGCCGACTTCTTCTTCGGGGCGCGCGAGCGGTTCCAGACGTCGCGGCTCGCCACGATCGGTGTGCTCGCCGCGCTGGTGCCGATCCTGACGCTGGCGGCCGACGGCACGACGCGCACGATGTTCGGCGGGGCATACGTGGTTGACGACTATGCCCTCGCGCTGAAGGGCTTCTTCCTCCTCGTGGCGTACATCACGCTGCTCGTGTCGGTCGACTACATCGGCGAGGGCGACTACTACCAGGGCGAGTACTACTTCCTACTCCTCAGCTCCGTGCTCGGCATGGTCGTGATGGCATCGGCCCGCGATCTCATCACCATCTTCGTGGCGCTCGAGTTGATCTCGGTGCCCACGTACGTGCTGGCGGGTTGGCGGAAGCACGACACGAAGTCGAACGAGGCGGCGATCAAGTACTACCTGTTCGGCGTGCTGTCGTCGGCCGTGATGCTGTACGGCATGTCGTTCATCTTCGGGCTGTCCGGCTCGACGTTGCTCAGCAAGATCGGGGAGTACGCCGCCCGACCGGATCTGCCACCACTGTTTGCCGTGGCGATCTTCCTCACCCTCGTCGGGTTCGCGTTCAAGATCAGCGCGGTGCCGTTCCATTTCTGGGCGCCCGACACGTACGAGGGTGCGCCGACGCCCGTGACCGCGTTCCTGTCGGTGGCGTCGAAGGCGGGCGGCTTCGTCGCCATCCTGAGCCTCGTGTACTTCGGCTTCTTCGGCACACGGGAGGCGTGGCAGCCCGTGTTGTGGGCGCTGGCGGCGGCGTCGATGACGCTCGGGAACCTGACCGCGCTACGCCAGACGAACATCGTCCGGATGCTGGCGTACTCGTCCATCGCGCAAGGAGGGTTCATCCTCGCCCCGCTGGCGGTGGCGGCCGACGGCAACGCGGGGCGCTCGGCGTTCGAGGCCGTCGTGATCTACCTGTTGATCTACGGCGCGATGAACCTGGGCGCGTTCGCGGTCGTGATCGCGGTCGCGCGCCGGACCCGCTCGGGCGAGATCAGCTCTTACTCGGGCCTGGGGCAGACAGCGCCGGTGCTGGCGCTGCTGATGTCGGCGTTCCTGTTCGCGTTGGCCGGGATCCCGCCGCTGGCGGGCTGGTTCGCCAAGTTCGTGATGTTCCGAGCCATCTTCGACGCCGGGACGGCGTCTGCGTACACGCTCGGTGTGGTCGCCGCCGTGAACTCGGTGATCGCGCTCTTCTATTACGCCGGCGTCGCGCGGCGCATGTGGTTCCGTGATCCGTCCGAGTCCGGCGTCGAGATCATCCCTGCGAGCACGCCGCCCGCGCTCGGCATCGCCCTCGGCCTCTCGGCGGCCGTCGTCGTCGTGATCGGCGTCTATCCCCAGCTGTTCGCCCGGATCGGCGAGGTGGCGTTCCCGGGCTGACGCCGGAACGCTTTGGCGTCGCTGACCTAGAACATGTGCATGTCAGCCACGCCAAAAGCGTTGGCGGAGCGGATCGCGGAGCGCATCCGGCGCGAGGGGCCGATCCCATTCGACCGGTTCGTCGACACCGCCCTGTACGACGAGGAGGGCGGGTTCTACGCCCGGGGCGGTGGCGCGGGGCGCGCCGGGCGCGACTTCGTGACGAGCCCCGAGGTCGGCACGCTGTTCGGTGCCCTCGTGGCGCGATATCTCGACCGCGCGTGGACCGAGCTCTCCCGCCCGGACCCGTTCGTCGTCGTCGACGCCGGCGCCGGGCGCGGGCGGCTGGCGTCCGACGTGCTCCGGGCCGAGCCGGAATGCTCGAGCGCGCTCCGCTACGTGCTCTTCGAACGCTCGGCCGCGCTGCGGGTCGCGCAACGCGAGCTGCTGACGCTCGAGCCGGCCGACCGCGCCTTCGGACCCGCGGTGCGCGACGAGCCGGACGAGGCGCCCCGCCCGGTCGCGGGTATCGGCCCGATCGTCACCGCCCTCCCCGAGCTGCCGGCGTTACCGGTCGCGGCGGGCGTCGTCCTGGCCAACGAGCTACTCGACAATCTCCCCTTCCGGGTGGTCGAGCGTTCGTCCGGCGGGTGGACGGAGGTGAGGATCGGACTCGCCGACGGCGGCTTCGTGGAGGTCGCGGTCCCGGCGCCGCCCGACATTGCCGCCGCTGCCGACGACGTGGTCGCCGGCGCCACGATCCCCGCCGGCGCGCGCCTCCCCGTCCCGACCGCCACCGTCGACTGGCTGGCCGGGTGCGGTCACGTCCTGCGGCGCGGATTTCTCGTCGTCATCGACTACGCCGACGACGCCGCGTCCCTTGCCGCCCGTCGCCAAGACGAGTGGCTCCGCACCTATCGCAGCCACCAGCGCGGCGAGACACCGCTCGCCGCGCCG
>DATFPZ010000381.1:0-8797 GCA_035264545.1 Acidimicrobiia bacterium | reverse complement strand
CCCGCGCCATGAGGATCAGACTCTTCGTCTTCGAGCGGAAGAAACCCGAGGCGTGAATGAGCTCCTCGACCTCATCGGGGTTGGCGTGCGCGAGGTCGGCCGGCGTCGGGTAGCGCTCGAAGACCGATGGCGTGATCTTGTTGACGGTCTCGTCGGTCGACTGTGCCGAGAGGATCGTGGCCACGAGGAGCTGGTACGGGTTCGCCTGCTGCAACGCGCACAGCTCTTTCGCCGTGCCCGGGTACTCGACCGCGAGACGCCGCACGACTTCCGCCGCGCGCTGCTTCGCCCCTCGCGGCCGCGCCATCTGCCGAACGTATCGCGGGCGGGAAGTACCCTCGGTCGGCGTGATCGAGACGCTCCTCCTGCAGCCGGTCACGCCGGCCGACCTCGTGACGGTGACGCGGCTGCACGACGATGTCGAAGCAGTCGACGGCCATCCATCCCTGGGCGAAGCCGTCTGGCGCGACCTCGACCAGCCGCTCGAGCCGGTGTCAGCCGGAGTACTCGCGACGGACGACGGCCGGGCGGTCGGCTTCGCGTACGTGTACCGCAGCGACAGCTTCTCCCCGCCGCACTGGGCCGCCGGCGTGGTCGTGCACCCCGAGGTACGCGGCAGCACCGTCGTCGAGGTCGCGCTGCTCGAGCACGCCGTCGCGCACGTCGCCGCTGAGGGCGGCGGTCTCGTCGTGCTCTGGGTCTTCGAACCCGATCAGCGCGACGACGAGGCTTCTGCGCTCGCCGGTTTCCGCCACCAACGGGATCTCCTCCAGGAGCGCGTCCCGCTTCCGCTCGCCGAGGAACCGGCGTGGCCACCCGGCGTCGAGGTGCGGTCTTTCGTGCCCGGACAGGACGACCGCGCGTGGCTGACCGCCAACAACCGGGCGTTCGCGGATCACCCGGAGCAGGGCGGCTGGGTGGAGGCAACGCTCGAACGTCGCATGGCCGAGCCCTGGTTCGACCCGAAGGGCTTCCTGCTCGCCTTCGACGCGGGAGGGCTGGCCGGCTTCTGCTGGACGAAGGTCCACCCCGCGACGGACGCCGACCCCGAGCTCGGCGAGATCTTCGTGATCGGCGTCGACCCGTCGCGCCAGGGTTCCGGGCTGGGGAAGGCGCTCGTCGTTGCCGGCCTGTCGCGCCTCGCCGACCGGGGTATCCGCACGGGCATGCTCTTCGTGGACGGGGACAACGAGGCTGCTCTGCGCCTCTACGCGTCCCTCGGGTTCACGACCCATCGAGTGGACCGGTCGTACGAGCGCGAAGTCGCCCCCGCCTGACGATGCGTATCTGAACTGCGCCAGGCACCCTTGAGATACGCATCGTGGCTCCCGGCGCACACGCGGGGTCAGCTTGGGCCAGAATGGCCCGGTGAACGAGCGGAAGTTCCTGAACCAGGCCCAGCCCCAGACCCTCGTCCTGGGCACGCTCCTCCTCTACATCAACGCAGTGTTCGGTCTGCTGTTCGGGGTCGTGGCCACGAGCCTCCTGCTCGGGCTGGCGACGATCATCGGCCTCGCGATCGGCGGGTACGGGATCGCCAACGAGTGGAAGTGGGCGTACGCCGTCGCCGTCGCGGCCGCCATCCTCCAGCTCATCATGCTCCTCGCCGTGTTCGGAGCCGAGGTGATCGAGTTCCCGGTGATCATCACACTGCTTTTCGACGGCGCGCTCGTCGGCCTCCTGCTTCATCCCGAGAGTCGCTCGTACCAGCGCATCTGGTTCAAGTAGACGGACGAGTCGGCGGGTACCGGTTCCGCGGGAACCGTCCGCCTTCGCAACCCGCTGAACGTCGGACCTACGATCCGCCGGGATGACACGGTGGTCGTACCACGTCGAGGCGATGAACATCCCGGAGCGGTGGTGGCGCAAGAAGCGTCAAGCCGAGGAGCTGAGGCGGCTCAATCAGCGCCTCAACAACCTCGGGTCCTCCGGCTGGGAGCTGGTCGCGTACGAGGCCACGCCCATGACAGGGGTCTTCACGCAGAACGTGAAGGGCTACGCGTACCTGGCGCTCTTCAAGCAGCCGATCCCCGAACCATGACACCGTTCCAATAGTCGGGGCTCCCCCGTGACCGAACGCCCCTGGCAGTCGTACGACCCGGTCGCCGGCGCGTACGACCGCGCGTGGCACCCGAGCTTCGAACTCGTCGCACGTGACCTCCTGGACCTCGTCGCGCTCGAGTCGCACGACGCGATGCTCGACGTCGGCACCGGGACGGGCGTCGCGGCGGCCGCCGCCGCCGAGCAGGCCGGGCGCGGTGTCGTCGTCGGGATCGATCCGTCGCTGCCGATGCTCCATCTCGCCCGGCAGCACGCCATCGTCCCGCTGGCGGCCGCCCGGACGCCCGGCCTGCCGTTCCCGACCCGGACGTTCGACGTCGTCGTGGCCAACCTGGTCATCTCCCATCTCGAGCGCTGCGACGCCGGGCTCGGCGACATGGTCCGCGTCCTCCGGCCGGGCGGGCGGCTCGGCGTCACGACGTGGGGGTCGTTCGACGACGAGCCCGTCGACGACGGACAGCAGCGACAGCTCACCGGCATCTGGAGGTCTATCGCCGGGCACTTCGTCGACATGGACGCCGCCACCGAAGTCGTCGACGCCGCGATCCCGTGGGAAGCCTGGTTCGGCGATCCGGCCCACCTTCGAGGCGCGCTCGAGGGCAGTGGGCTCCGGCGCGTCGACCTCACCTCACGGACGTACTGGAGGTGCGTCTCCCAACGAGATGCGCTCGCCGGCTACGAGACCAGCTTCTGGGGTCGCTACCTCCGCCACACCCTCGGCGACACGGACTGGGCTCGGTTCCGCCGGGAGGTTGCCGGCGCGGCCGCCCGGGTACTCCCCGACCCGATCACGCGCGTCGACCAGCTGCTGATCGGCGTGGGCACGAAACGTTTCGCGACCCGCCCGTAGACTTCGTGTCCGTGTCAGACGCGGACCGGCTCGTTTCCCTTCTCGAAGGCAAGCTCCGGCCACTCGACACCGCGCTGGCCGAGGCGTGGTGGGAGACCAACACCCACGCGTCGCCCGAGGCGGCGGAGCGGCGGGAACGCATCGAGCTGGAGCGGCGCGAGCTGCTGGGCGACCCGGATGCGTTCGGCGCCATCGAAGCGGCCCGACGGAAGGCGGACCAGTTCGAGCCGCTCGTCGCCCGTCAGCTCGACGTGCTCCACGACGCCTTCGCGCCGCAGCAGATCGATGCCGACCTTCGCCGACGCATCGTCGAGGTCGAGGTCGAGGTCGAGACGACGTTCAACACCTTCCGCGGCGAGATCGACGGCCAACGCGTCGACGACAACGCGATCGCAGACGTGCTGCGCACGAGCGACGACTCTGCGACGCGGCGGGCGGCGTGGGACGCGGCGAAGCAGGTCGGCGCCGAGGTCGCCGACCGAGTGCGCGAGCTCGCTCGGCTCCGCAACGAAGCCGCGCGCGGGCTCGGCTACCGCGACCACTTCGCCCTCGCCCTCGCAACGAGCGAGCTCGACGAGCGACGACTGTTCGCCACGCTGGACGAGGTCGAGCAGGCCACTGCAGCACCGTTCGACGAATGGAAGGCGGGTCTCGACGCCGCCCTCGCTGAGCGGTTCGGCTGCGAGCTCGCCGATCTCCGGCCGTGGCACCTCGACGATCCCTTCTTCCAGGACCCGCCGATCAGCGGCGCCGTCGACCTCGACCCTCTCTTCGAGCGCGCCGATGTCGAAGCGCTCACCGTTCGCAGCTACGACGGCCTCGGCCTCGACACCCGGCCCGTGCTCGCCCGCAGCGACCTGTACGCGCGCGAAGGAAAGAGCCAGCACGCCTTCTGCATCCACGTCGACCGCGAGGGCGACGTACGCGTCCTGTGCAACATCGAGCCCAACGAGCGGTGGACCGAGACGATGCTCCACGAGTTCGGTCACGCCGTGTACGACCGCGAGCTCGACGACTCGCTGCCCTGGCTGCTGCGCGAGCCCGCCCACGCGCTCACGACCGAGGGCGTCGCCATGCTGTTCGGGCGACTGGCGCGCGATCCCCGCTGGCTGAGCACCGTCGCCGGGATCGGCACGGCGGACGTCGATGCGCTCACCGCCCGTCTCGGCGAGGCCCGGCGAGCGGCGCTGCTCGTGTTCGCGCGTTGGGTGCTCGTCATGACGAACTTCGAGCGCGGCCTCTACGCCGATCCCGACGCCGACCATGACGCGCGCTGGTGGGACCTGGTCGAGCAGTTCCAGCGCGTGCGGCGCCCCGACGGACGTCGCGCGCCGGACTGGGCTGCGAAGATCCACCTCACCGTGGCGCCCGTCTACTACCAGAACTATCTCTACGGGGAGCTCGTCGCCTCGCAGTTCCAGGCAACGCTCGACGCGCGGGCGGGCGGCGTGGTCGATGAGCCCGCCGCCGGCCGGCTCCTGGTCGACGAGGTCTTCCGCCCCGGGGCATCGCTGCGCTGGGACCGTCTCCTCGAACGCGCCACCGGTGAGCCGCTCACCGCCGCGCATCTCGCCCGCCAGCTCGCGGCCTGACCATGGACTTGGGGCTGCGCGACCGGGCGATCTGCATCGCCGGCGGGTCTCGCGGCATGGGACGTGCCGCCGCCGACCTTCTCGCGGCCGAGGGCTGCCGCGTCGCCGTGCTCGGTCGCGACGACGCGAACGTGCGCGAGGCCGAGGAGGAGATCCTCGGGGCGGGCGCCCCGGACGCCATCGGGCTGCAATGCGACCTCCTCGACACCGGCGAGGTCGAAGCGGCGTTCACGTTCCTCGACGAGCGGTGGGGTGAGCTGAACGGCGTCATCAACGCCGCCGGGCCGTCTCGCGTCGGCGCCCTCGACGACCTCACCGAGAACGAATGGCTCGAGGACTTCGATGTCGGCGTCGTCTCGATGATCCGCACCGTGCGTGCGGCCCTTCCGCTGCTCCGCAAGGCGACGTTCGCCCGCATCGTGAACCTGGCCGAAGCGTCGATCCGTCACCAGAGCCCCGGCCTCATCGCCCACACCGCCGCCAACGCGGCAATGGCCAGCGCCTCGAAGAACCTCGCCCGTGCACTCGCGCCCGAGGGCATCCTCGTGAACACGGTGTGCCCGGGCACGGTGATGTCGCCCGCCCTCGAGGAGTACCTCGCCGAGACAGACCCGAAGGGGCTGCCCGACGGTCCGCTCGAAGCGGGGTACGCGGCAATCGCGCGTGACTTCGGCGCCGAGAACGACCTCGGACGCGTGGGGCTGCCCGAGGAAGTCGCGGCAGTGGCGGTGTTCCTGTGCTCGGAGGCGGTGAGCTTCGTCTCCGGCGCGACGATCCCGGTCGACGGCGGTACCGACTTCTGATGTGCGAAACGCTGCTCGGCGTGTGACTTCACGCCCTCGCCGCCCCGCCGCTAGGTTCGGCGGGCCATGCAATACAACCTCGCCGATCTCTGGGAACGGGTGGTCGACACGGTTCCCGAGCGGGAATCGCTCATCTGCGGCGACCGGCGCCTGACGTACGCCCAGGCCGACGAGCGAGCCAACCGCCTCGCCCACCACCTCGCCGAGCAGGGAGTGGGCCCCGGCGACCATGTCGCTCTCTATCTCTATAACGGCACCGAGTACGTCGAGGGGATGCTGGCGGCGTTCAAGCTCCGAGCCGTGCCCGTCAACGTGAACTACCGCTACGTCGAGGAGGAGCTCCGGTACCTGCTCGACGATTCCGACGCCAAGGCGGTCGTGTTCCACCGCGAGTTCGCGCCCAAGCTCGACGCCGTGCGTGGAAAGCTCCCGTTGCTGCGCACGTTCGTCGCCGTGGAGGACGAGTCTGGCTCCGCGCTCGACGCGCTGTCGGCCGTCGAGTACGAGCAGGCGCTTGCCGCCGCGTCACCCGAGCGAGGCTTCGACGAGCGCTCCCCCGACGATCTCTACATCCTCTACACGGGCGGCACGACGGGCATGCCCAAAGGCGTCATGTGGCGAGCCGAGGACGTCTTCTTCGGTGCGCTGGGCGGTGGTGGCATCGGGAACGAGATCACGTATCCCGAGGAGATCGAGGACCGCGCCCGCGAGGGACGCACCCGCTGCCTGCCCGCGTGCCCGTTCATGCACGGCACCGCGCACTGGATGGCGTTCAGTGCCCTGTTCACCGGTGGGTGCGTCGTCATCTCCCCCGAGCGCCACCTCGACCCGACCCGGCTCTGGGAGCTCGTCGCCCGCGAGCAGGTCAACTTTCTCGTGATCGTGGGCGACGCCTTCGCCCGACCGCTGGTCGAGGCGCTCGACGAGCTCGACCCGGCCGTCGACGTGTCGTGCTGCAGCGTGATCCTCTCGGGCGGCGCGATCTTGTCGCCGTCCGTGAAGACGCGGTTGGCCGAGAAGCTGCCCGCCAGTCTCGTCGTCGACGGGTACGGGTCGTCGGAGTCGGGCGGCCAGGGCCAGTCGATCACGTCGGCGGGCGCGACCGTGCACGAGGTCCCGCGCTTCTCCGTGAACGCCGAGACGACCGTCCTCGACGACGAGCTCCGCCCCGCGGCCGTCGGCGTGGTCGGGAAGCTCGCCCGCCGGGGCCGCATCCCGCTCGGCTACTACAAGGACGAGCAGAAGACCGCCGCCACGTTCCCGGTCGTCGACGGGGTGCGGTGGTCGGTGCCGGGTGACCACGCCCGCATCGAGGAGGACGGCACCATCACCCTGCTCGGACGCGGTTCGGTGTCGATCAACACCGGCGGCGAGAAGGTGTACCCCGAAGAGGTCGAGGCGGCGTTGAAGGGCCACCCGGCGGTCTTCGACGCCGTCGTCGTGGGAGTGCCCGACAGCCGGTGGGGCGAGCGCGTCGTCGCCGTCGTGCAACCCCGCGACGGCGCGAGACCACAGCTCGACGAGCTCGACGCGCACGTCCGCGAGCACGTCGCCGGGTACAAGGCGCCGCGGGACGTCGTGTTGGTCGACGAGATCGTGCGCTCGCCGTCCGGCAAGCCGGACTACCGCTGGGCCAAGGCCACCGCCACCGAGCGACTGGAGACCGGCGCCACCCGCTAGGCCGATACCCTCGACGCGGGGACGGTGGCTTTGCCAACCGTCCCCGCAGAGCCGGAGCTTGCGACCGCGGCAGGCGGCGGCTTTGCCGACCGTTGCCGCAGAGCCGGAGCTTGCGACGGTGCCAAAGAGGGCGACAGGAGAGAGATGAACCGCCTCGCCGGCGAGACGAGCCCGTACCTCCGCCAGCACGCCGACAACCCCGTCGACTGGTACCCGTGGGGCGACGAGGCGTTCGAGAAGGCCCGCGCCGAGGACAAGCCGGTGCTCCTCTCCGTCGGTTACTCCTCGTGCCACTGGTGCCACGTCATGGCGCACGAGAGCTTCGAGGATCCGGACGTGGCGGCGGTGATGAACCGCCTGGTCGTCAGCGTGAAGGTCGATCGCGAGGAACGGCCCGACGTCGACGGCATCTACATGCAGGCGGTGCAGGCCATGACGGGCCGGGGCGGGTGGCCGATGACGGTCTTCCTGGCGCCCGACGGCCGGCCGTTCTTCGGTGGGACGTACTTCCCCAAGGAAGAGCGCCAGGGCATGCCGGGATTCGTCACCGTGCTCGAGGCGGTCGAAGAAGCGTGGCGCGGCCGGCGGGACGACCTCCTCGAGCAGGCGGGGAAGCTCACGAAGGTGGTCGAGCGGACAGGAAGCCTGGGCGCCACCGGCGGCGGGCCGGCGCCGTCGTCCGACGTCCTCGCCCGCGCGTACGACTCGGCGCGGGCGCAGTACGACCCGCAGTTCGGCGGATTCGGGCCGGCGCCGAAGTTCCCCCAGGCGATGACGCTCGACTTCCTCCTGCGCACCTACGTCCGCAACGAGGCTCCCGAGACGATCGACATGGTGCGGGGGTCACTCGACGCCATGGCCGCCGGCGGGATGTACGACCAGGTCGGCGGCGGGTTCCATCGCTACTCGACCGACGCCTACTGGCTCGTCCCCCACTTCGAGAAGATGCTGTACGACCAGGCGCTCCTCACCAGCGCCTACCTGCATGCGCACCTCGTGACGGGCGAGCCGCGATACCGGCGCGTCGTCGAGGAGACGATCGGGTACGTCCTGCGCGACCTCCGCCACGAGAAGGGTGGCTTCTTCTCGGCCGAGGACGCCGACTCGGAGGGCGTCGAAGGCAAGTTCTATCTGTGGTCCCTCGAGGACATCGATCGCATCGTCGGCGAAGACGCGCCCGCGGTCTTCCGCTACTTCGGCGTGACCGAGGGCGGCAACTTCGAGGACCCGCACACCGGCTACCGCGGCAACATCCTCCACGTCGTCGACCAGGCCGAGGAGCCGCCAGCGGCGGTGCGGCGGGCGGTGCCGAAGCTGTTCGCCGCCCGCGAGCAGCGGGTCCGTCCCGGCCTCGACGACAAGGTGCTGCTCGCCTGGAACGCGCTGTTCCTGCGGTCGCTGGCGGAGGCGGCGGCCGCGTTCGAGCGGGACGACTGGATGGACGCCGCTCGCCAGAACGCGCGGTTCCTGCTGACGGAGCTGCGCGGCGGCGGCGACGGGCGCCTGCTGCGATCGTGGCAGGACGGCCGCGCCCACCACCTCGCCTACGCCGAGGACTACGCCGCCTTGGTCGAGGCGCTCGTGACGCTCGCCGAGGTCGACGACGTGACGTGGTTGGCGGACGCGCGGTGGGTGGCCGACGAGCTCCTGCGCCTCTTCCACGACGACGAGAGCGGCGGCTTCTTCACGACCGGCGTCGATGCCGAGTCGCTCATCGTGCGGCCCAAGGAGTACCAGGACAACGCGACGCCGGCCGAGAACTCACTGGCCGCCAACGGGCTGCTCCGTCTGGCCGCGCTCACCGGCGATGG
>DATFPZ010000380.1:0-3978 GCA_035264545.1 Acidimicrobiia bacterium | reverse complement strand
TCGAAGGCACGGATCAGCACGCTGAAGGCGAGCGTGACGGTGATCGCGAGCAGGAACCCGAAGATGAGGGCGTTCAGCCCCCGTTTGATCGGCACGCCGTCCCGCTTGTCGATGCCGAGCGCGACGCTGATCATCGCCCCGTACTCGGGGCCGACGACCATCGCGCCGACGATGAGGATCTGGGAGTTGGTGAGGATGCCGACGGCGCCAATGATCCCGGCGATGGCGAGGAGCGCGAACCAGCTTGGGCGGTACGTCCCGCGTTCCCGGATCCTCGCCTCGGCTTCCTCCCAGATCGGCGAGAAGTTCGCCTTGCTCGGCTCCCGCCGCTCGGCTTGCGCAGCAAGCTCGGAGATCGACGTGTCGACGTTCTCGATCACGATCGAGCCGCGTACGTCGAGCTCGAAGCGCCGCAGATCGTCGACCACCCGGTTGGCCTCGGCCGTGATCACGTCGAACTGGAGCGAGTCGCCGTCCGGGTGGCGCGCGACGCCCTCGAGGACCACCAGGTTCACGACGCCGCCGTTGGCGCCCAGCGACTCCACGAGTCGCGGGGTCACGTCAGCGGGGCTGACGGCACGGATGTGGATCAACGGTCAGAACCTCGTGGGTGGCCCTTTCCATCCTCACAGGTCCACGCCCGAACTTCGGGGATCGGTCAGCGCGCCCGTTCGCCGCCGAGCGGTGTCTCCGGATCGGGGTCGAGGCCGTGGCGCAAGCGATACCGCCGTTCGTCGTAGTTGGCCGTCTCGTAGACGATCATCGCCCAGAGCAGCACGTCGATTCCGGCGAGCGCCGCCAGCGAGGGAATCGTCGTCGCGACGGGGATCAGCGCGAACAGCGCGACGGCGAGCACCAGGCGCTGGCGGTTGAAGGTGCGCGCGTTCCGGAGCCGCAAGGCGACGTGGGCGAGCAGATAGAGCGCCACACCGCCGAGCAGTGCGAAGGCGTGCACGGCGTCGAGCGCATCGCCGATGTGCGCGAGCGTCTTCTCGAGGCCGAGTGCGGCGAGGACGATGCCGGCCACCATGGGAAAGTGCAGGTAGGAGTAGGAGTCCCGGGCGAGGATGTTGCGCTCGCGCCCTGCCGTTGCCATGGTCAGGCGTCGCGCGTTCACGAGCGCGACGACGTCGAAGTAAGTCCACCACAGGGCGGCTGCGAGGCCGATCCCGAGCACCGCCGCCGTGACCACGCCGGCGGTGAGGTCGACCTGGGCACCGACACCCAGCGCGATGATCGACTCACCGAGCGCCAGGATGATGACCAGGCTGTGGCGCTCGGCGAAGTGCCCCGGCACCAGCTTCCACCCTCGCATGCCGAACAGCGCCGGGCCGCCCCAGTCGACCACGATCGCGATCCCCCACAGCGCCTCCTGGGCACCGCCGGCGAGGAACGACGCGCCGGTCAGCAACCCGACCCCGATCGCCGAGCTGATCGCCAGACCGACGACCGACCGGCGGAGCCCGGGGTCGTTTCGACTCGCAATGAGGAAGAGAGCGATCTGCCCCGCGCGCACCATCCCGTACGCAACCGCGAACAAGAGGGCGCGGTCGCCGAACGCCTGCGGGACGCACAGTGCGGCGACGAGAAGTGCTGCGGTCGCGGCGAACATGGCGATCCGAACCGCGCCCTCTTCGGGCTCGATGACGCTCGTCAACCACGCGTAGCCGACCCAGGCCCACCACAACATGGCCAGCACCAGCATCCCCCGCCCGATTCCCTCCCACGTCGGCTGGGCGGCCATGAGCGCAGTGCACTGGGTGAACGCGAGCACGAACACGAGGTCGAAGAAGAGCTCGAGCGGTTTGACGACCTCGCCCTCACGCAGCTCGGCGCTGATCCGGCGGGCACGCGAGCGGGACGTTCGGCGGGATGTCACGTGTCTTCGTCTCCGTCGCCGGCGCGGCCGTGCTTCCAGTACCCGCGCACCGCGGTCTGCGCCCGCGCCAGGCCGCGGTCGTCGAAGAGATGGCGGCGGATGCGCTGCACGGCGGCCGCTTCGCCGGCCGCCCACACCCGGGTCCCGTCCACGAGCTCCACCTCGCGCACCGCGGCCCCGAGCGCGTCGCCGGGAGGCGCGCCAGGCGTGAGGTCGCACCACTCGACGGTGGCGCCGGGATGCGCCGGCAGGGCGAGGCGGCCGTCGGCATGGGCGACCTCGACGCGCACCTGCACGGATGTCTCGCGGGGGACGGCGTCGAGCACCTGGGTGATGGCGGGGACGGCAGTCTCGTCCCCTGCCAAGAGGTACGCCGGCGCGTCGCGGTCGACCGAGTAGCCCCGGCCCGGTCCGGAGATCGCCGCCGGCTCGCCCGGCTCCGCCGATAGCGCCCAGTCGGACGCGACACCTCCGCCGTGGACGACGATCCCGACGTCGAGCTCGAGCGCATCGGGGTCGACGCGCCACGGCGTGAGCGTGCGGATCGTCGGGCGTCGCCCGCCAGGCAGGAGGAACTCATTGCCGTTCCAGCTCGGAACGACAAGGTCGCCGCCCGCGGGAGACGGGAGGAGCACGCGGACGCTCGCCGCCGGCTGGTCGACCGTGAACCCCGCCAGCTCGGCGCCGCCGAATGTGACGCGGACCATGCGCGGGGTCAGGCGCTCGACGCGGCGCACCTCGACGTGGCGAAACGCCGGCGGTTCGCGGCGAAGCCGCCTCGTCGCCGTCACCGATACTCGAACGCGGCCGACTGCGGCGACTGCATCTCCGATCGGAAGCGGTCGAACGACCACGGCCAGGTCGCCGGGATGCCGCGGTCGTCGAGGTACCAGCTGCGACAGCCGGTGACCCAGACCGTCTTCTCGACTGCTTGCACCCGCGCTGCTTCGTGCTGCTCCATCGCGTCCCGAGTCGCGCTGACCTCGCGGCGTTCGCCCGACCGCAGCGGCTCCAGGAGCTGCATGATGTAGCCGAACTGCAGCTCGGCCACCTCGATCAGCGAGAAGTTGCCGACGGGCCCGTTCGGTCCGTTGAGCATGAAGAAGTTCGGGAAGCCGGGGATCGAGACTGACATGTACGCGCTCGGGCGCGCCGACCACGCCTGCGCAAGCGACTCGCCGTTTCGTCCGATCACGGTCATCGGGCGCATGAAGGCGTCGGTCTTGAAGCCCGTGGCAAGGACCAGGACGTCGAGCTCGTGCAGCCGGCCGTCTCGAGTCCGCACGCCGGCCGCCTCGACTCGCTCGATGGCTTCGGTGACGAGCTCGGCGTGCGGTCGTTGGATGGCCTCGTAGAAGTCGGGCGAGATGATCAGCCGCTTGCACGCCGCCTGGTAGTCAGGACGGAGCGCCTCGCGGAGCTCGGGATCGCGCACGTTGTTCTCGAGGTTCTCCCGGCACATGCCGGCGATCATCTTCATCTCCGGCGAGTCGGCGTCGACGATGGCGTTGGCGAACGTGTCGAACACCCGCGTGAGGTTCGCCCGCAGCTCGGCCAGCTGCTCCGGGTTCGCCCGAAACTCCGACTTCTCGTCCTCGCTGTACGGAGGGTTGTCCTGCGGCATGATCCATTGGGCCGTCCGCTGGAAAAGGGACAGCTCGGCGACCCGGTCGACCAGGGCCGAGACCATCTGCACCGCGGTCGACCCGGTGCCGACGATGCCGACCCGGGCGCCGTCGAGGGGCACGTCGTGGTCCCAGCGCGCGCTGTGGAACATCGCTCCCTCGAAGTCGTCGAGGCCGTCGAACTGGGGGAGCTTGGGATGGTGCAGCACACCCGTGGCCGCGATGACGACGTCGACGACGTCGCGATGCCCACCCTCCGTCTCGATGTGCCACATTCCGTCTTCGAACCGGCAGCTCGTGACCGCGTCGCCGAAGCGGGTCTGCTGCTCGACGTCGTGCTCGCGCGCCACCCGCTCGAAATATTGCTGGATCTCGTCGCCCGGGGAGAAACGGTGGCTCCAGTCGGGCGTGGGCGCGAACGAATAGGAATAGAGATGGGACGGGACGTCGCACGAGAGTCCCGGGTAGGTGTTC
>DATFPZ010000379.1:0-12635 GCA_035264545.1 Acidimicrobiia bacterium | reverse complement strand
TGCGCATCGGGCATCAGCCGCGTCGCGCTCGACACGGGCGTACCGATCGCTTTCGGCGTGCTCACCACCGACGATCGCGACCAGGCCCTCGCCCGAGCCGGCGGGACGGAGGGCAACAAGGGGGCGGAGGCGGCGGCCACCGCGGTCGAGATGGTCGATCTGCTCCGACAGCTCGGGAAGCAGGACTGACCGTGCTGCGATTGGTCGTTCCCAAGGGATCGCTCGAGCAGGGCACCTTTCAGTTGTTCGAGGACGCGGACCTCGCGCTGAGCCGCAGCTCGGATGTCGACTACCGGGCGACGATCGACGACCCGCGCGTCGCCGACGTGCGCATCCTGCGGCCCCAGGAGATCCCGCGCTACGTGGCCGATGGCCTGTTCGACGTGGGCGTCACCGGTCGCGACTGGGTGGAGGAGACGGGGGTAGACGTCGTCACTCTCACGGAGCTCCAGTACTCGAAGACGAGCGCACGGCCCATCCGGATCGTGCTCGCAGTGGCGGCGGATTCCCCGTGGAGCAGCGTCACAGATATGCCGTCCGGCGTCCGGATCCACACGGAATACGTGGAGCTGACCCGCCGGTACTTCGAGAAGCACGGCGTCGACGTCGAGGTCTCGCTCTCGTACGGCGCCACCGAGGCGAAGGTCCCCGAGATCGCGGACGCAGTCGTCGAGCTCACCGAGACAGGTCGCGCCCTTCGCGCGGCGGGGCTCAAGGTTCTCGACACTCTCCTCGTCTCCTCGACCGAGCTGATCGCGAACCCCGAGGCGTACGCCGACGCGGATCGCCGGAAGGCGATGGAGCAGCTCGTGACCCTTCTGGCCGGCGCGCTCGAAGCGCGCGGCCGCGTGCTCGTGAAGCTCAACGTCGAGGAAGCCCGTCTCGACGACGTGATCTCGTTGCTCCCGGCCCTACGGTCGCCGACCGTGTCGAAGCTGGCGGGCAGCGGCGCCTACGCGGTCGAGACCGTCGTCGCCAAATCGGAGATCAACACACTGATCCCCGCGCTGAAGGAGCACGGCGCCACCGGCATCATCGAGCTGCCGATCGCCAAGATCGTCCATTGACCGGCCATCGCCACTCTTCTGGTCGCCGTCGCGAGCTCCGGCTTTGCGACGACGGTCGGCAAAGCCGCCGTCGTCGCGGCAGGGTCCGCACCTTCGACGAACGCCGCGGACTCGGGGAGATCGAGACGGACGACGGCGCGACGTTCTCGTTCCACGCCGCCGCGATCGCGGACGGGACGCGCCGGATCGCGCCGGCGACGCCTGTCGAGTTCGACATCGTCGCCGGCCTCCCGGGGCGATGGGAGGCGGCCGAGATCGAAGCGCGGTCGGCCTAGCGCCCCCGATGGCCGGCGGGACCCTGCTTGTCGGACTTGGCCGACAGCGCCGACAGGTTGCAAGCGCTGTTCACGAGCGAGACGTGCGTGAACGCCTGCGGGAAGTTGCCGAGCTGCCGATTGGCGACGGGGTCGTATTCCTCGGCGAGTAGGCCGACGTCGTTCGACAGGCCGAGCAGCCGTTCGAACAGCGCCCGTGCTTCGTCAACCCGGCCCATGAGCGCGAGGTTGTCGGCGAGCCAGAACGTGCAGGGCAGGAACACACCCTCACCGGCCGGAAGGCCGTCGACCTTCTCGTCGGTGGTGTACCGGGCGACGAAGCCGTCCCGCGTCAGCCCCTCCTGGATCGCGGCGACCGTGCCTTGCATGCGCTCGTCGGAGGCGGGCAGGAACCCGACGAGCGGCATCATGAGCAGCGCGGCGTCGAGGTTGCTCGAACCGTATGACTGCACGAACGTGTTGCGGTCGGCGTCGTAGGCCTTGGTGCACACTTCGGCATGGATCTCGTCGCGGATGCTCTTCCAGTGCGGGACCTTCGTCGCGTCGCCGTCATCCGGGCTCTTCTCGAGCGTGCGGACGACGCGGTCGAACGCGACCCACGCCATGACCTTCGAGTGGGTGAAGTGCTGGCGGGGGCCGCGTACCTCCCAGATGCCCTCGTCCGGTTGCTTCCAGGCGTCTTCGAGGAAGTCGAGCAGGGCGAGGATCAGGTGGTATGCGTTGACTTCGCGTTCGGCGATCGCGCCGATGCGACTCTGGTAGAGCGCGTCGATCACCTCGCCGTACACGTCGAGTTGGAACTGCTCGGACGCTGCGTTGCCGATGCGCACGGGCTGGGAGCGTTCGTACCCGGGAAGCCACGACACTTCCCACTCCGTGAGCCGACGTTCGCCGGCAGGGCCGTACATGATCTGGAGGTCGGACGGCTCACCGGCCACCGCGCGCAGCAGCCACGCCCGCCAGGCCTTCGCTTCCTCTTCGTACCCGGCGTGGATGAGCGCGAGGAGCGTGAACGTCGCGTCGCGGAGCCAGCAGAACCGATAGTCCCAGTTGCGAACGCCTCCGATCCGTTCCGGAAGCGACGACGTGGGCGCGGCCACGATCCCACCTGTGGGCGCGTACGTGAGCGCCTTCAGGGTGATGGCCGACCGCCGCACCGCCTCGGGCCAGTCGCCGTCGTACGTCCACTTCCCGGACCATTCGTGCCACCACGACGTCGTCCGGGTGAGTGCCCACGTGGCGTTGATCGGATGCGGCACGTCCTGGTTCGACGGGTACCAGGCGAGTGTGAAGGGCACGCGCTGACCACGCCGGACCGTGAACTCGGCCACGGTCGAGTGTCCCGCGCCCTTGGTCTCGATCGGCGTCCGCAGCACCAGCGCGTCGGGTCCGGCGATGGCGACGAGCGCGCCGTGGGCGTCACGGACCCACGGGATGATCGATCCGTAGTCGAATCGGATCGTGAGGTGCATTTGCATCGGCACGTGACCGTGCAGCCCTTCGACGATCCTGACCATGTCGACCGTCTTCTCGCGGATGGGCATGAAGTCGGTGATGCGGACGGACCCCTCGGGCGTGTCGAACTCGGTCTCGAGCACGAGCGTGCCGTCGCGGTACCGGCGGCGGGTCGCGCGGCCACCGGCCGCGGGGGCGAGCAACCAGCGCCCATGGTCCTCGTTCCCGAGGAGCCCCGCGAAGCAGGCGCCGCTGTCGAACCGTGGCGCGCACATCCAGTCGACCGAGCCGTCGTCACCGACGAGCGCGGCCGTCTGGGTGTCTCCGACCATGGCGTACTGCTCGATCCGCGACGGCACTGGCGAGTGACGCTATCCGCTCTTGTCGCCTACTTCGTCGTCACCCGACTCGGCGCGCCGGCTGATCTCGACGAACGCGAGACGCAGTTGCGCCAACGCTTCGCGGAGCGGCTCCTGGTGGCGGCCGAGCCGACCCTCCAAGCCCTCGACGAGCGCGGCGACACCGTCGATGGCCAGCCGAGCCTCTTCGAGGTCGGGCCCAGTTCCCTCCTCGGCCGAAAGATGCAAGAGCGCGAGCTCCCACAGCCCGATGGCGTGGTTGGCGACGATGTCCGCCACCGGCGTTTGCGCGAGCTGCTCACGCAAGGCGCGCAGCTGTTCACGGGCGGCCTCGTCGTCGGGCCCGCCGGCGCCGGCGTCGGCGGGCGGGGCAGTGGATTGGGGCTCTTCGGGCTCGTGCTCTCCGCCCGGCGTCCAAAGTGTGCTCACGCTGATATCCTGGCCTCTTCACATCAGAGCTGGGAAGTGGGACCGGCGTTTGCCGCTTTCCCCACCCGGCCGACCCTCCCGTAGCGACGGGCGGGGCCGAGCCCGGGTTCGTTGTCACGGCCGCCCCAGCGGTCGAACGATGGCGGACTTCCCGAGTCCGCCATCTTCGCGTCCCGTCCCGGAGCACCAAGCCGGATGGATGCGGGGCGACGGACCCAGTTCAGCAGCGCTATCAGCGAGGTGATCACATAGCCACAGACGACGCCAGGATCAACGACCGGATTCGCGCACGCGAGGTCCTGCTCATCGGGGCCGGGGGCGAGCAACTCGGGGTCAAGCCTCTGCCGGAGGCGCTCACGATTGCCCGAGAGGAAGAGCTCGATCTCGTCGAGGTCGCGCCGAACGCCAATCCACCCGTGTGCCGGATCATGAACTACGGCCGGTACAAGTACGAGCAGGAGCAACGGCGCAAGGAGTCGCGAAAGAAGGCCACGAACGTCGTCGTCAAGGAGATGAAGTTCCGGCCCAAGATCGACGAGCACGACTACGTGACGAAGATGAAACACGTCGAGCGGTTCCTGGCGGAAGGCTCGAAGGTCAAGCTGACGATCATGTTCCGTGGTCGGGAGGTGTTCCACCCGGAGTTGGGGTTGCGGATCCTGGATCGCGTCGCCGAGCAGGTGAGCGAGATCGCGATCGTCGAGTCGGCACCACGTCAGGACGGTCGCAACATGACGATGGTCCTGCACCCGATCAAACGCCCGGCCAAGGCTCGAGCGGCCGCGGCGCCACCGCCACCGACGGGGAACGGCAGCGAAGGAGAGCAGTGATGCCGAAGATGAAGACACACCGGGGGGCGGCCAAGCGGTACCAGGTCACGGGGTCGGGCAAGATCCGGCGCCGCAAGGCGTTCCGCTCGCATCTGCTCGAGAAGAAGTCGAGCCGCCGAACTCGCCGCCTCGGTCGCGGGGCGGAGGTCACCGGCGCCGACCGCAAGCACGTCGAACGTCTGCTGGGTCGGTAACCGAAACGCGGCGCGCTTCAACCGCCGCGCACGCAGGAGGCATCCACGATGGCCAGGGTGAAGCGTTCCGTCCAAGGCAAGAAGCACCGCCACGCCGTGCTCGAGAAAGCCTCGGGTTACTCCGGCGCGAAGAGCCGCGGGTTCCGGAAGGCCAACGAGCAGGTCATGCGCTCGCTTCGATACGCCTACCGCGACCGACGGGCGCGCAAGGGTGAGTTCCGGCGGCTTTGGATCGTACGGATCAACGCCGCCTGCCGGCAGCACGACATCTCGTACTCGCGTTTCGTCGCAGGGCTCAGGGCCGCCGACATCGACGTCGACCGCAAGATCCTCGCCGACCTCGCGGTGCACGACTCGGCCGCGTTCGGCGCGCTGGTCGCCGTCGCGCGCGAGGCGCTGCAAGCGGCCTGAGGGCCCGTGCCGGCGCTCGGTCCCCGGCATCATCGGGTCCGGCGCCTCCGCGACCTCATTCGCGACCCGCGCGCCCGCCGCGCCGAGCACGCGTTCGTGGTCGAGGGCCCGCGTGTGTTGGCAGCGGCACTCGACCGAGGCGCCGAGCTCGAGAGCGCGTACGTCGGACCCGGAGCGGACCGCGCCTTCGCGCCGCTGGTGGCGCGGCTCCGCGACCTCGACATCCCGATCGATGAGCTGAAGGAAGGCGTGCTCGAGCGAATCGGCGACACGGTGACGCCGCAGCCGGTGCTCGCAGTGGCGGAGATGACGCGCCCCGACCTCGACGACGTGAGCGCGGACGGGCTGGTGCTCGTGGCGGTGACCGTGCGCGACCCGGGCAACGCCGGCACGCTGCTGCGCAGCGGGGAGGCGGCAGGAGCGGTGGGAGTACTGTTCTGCGGCAATTCGGTGGATCCGCACGCCCCGAAGGTGGTGCGATCCTCGGGCGGAGCGGTGTTCGGAATCCCCGTAGTGGAGGCGGACGACCCGGTGAAGGTGCTCGACGCGCTCGGCCGGCACGGATGCCGCCGTCTCGCGGCCGCTGCCACCGGCGGCGAGGATCTCGAACGCGTCGACCTCACCGGATCGGTCGCGATCGTGCTCGGCAACGAGGCTTCGGGCATCCCCACCGAGCTCGCGCCGAGCCTCGACGGGCAGGTCAGCATCCCGGTCGAACCGCCCGCCGAGTCGCTCAACGTCGGGATGGCGGGCACCGTGCTCGCCTTCGAGGCGGCCCGCCAGCGGCGAGCGGCGCGGTGAACCTGGCCGAGGCGCAACAGCTGCTCGACCGCGCCGAGTCCGAGGCGGCGACGGCGGCCGAAGCCGTCGCCCAGCTCGACGAGCTCGACGAGCTGGAGCGCCGGTACGTCGGGCGCAGGTCGCCGGCGGCGCAGGTGACCGAGGCGATCAAGACCCTCGCGCCCGAGGACCGCCGTGCCGCGGGCAAGGCGGTCTCCGCCTACAAGGCGGTGATCGCCGAGGTGATCGGGCGCCGGCGCGCTGCGATCGTCTCGAGCGGGGCGACCGGTGGCCCCCGGAGCGAGCGTCTCGATCTGACCGGCGGCGGGCACGGCCGCGGCCGCGGCCACCTGCATCTCGTCACGCAGGTGCAGCGCGAGCTGGAGGACATCTTCGCCGGACTCGGCTATCGCGTCGCCGAAGGCCCGGAGGTCGAGGACGACTGGCACAACTTCGAGGCGCTCAACATCCCGCCCGCGCACCCGGCGCGCTCCATGCAGGACACGTTGTACGTGCGCCTCGGCCACGACGAGCAGGTAATGCTGCGGACCCACACCTCGCCCGTGCAGATCCGCACGATGGAAGCGAACGAGCCGCCGATCTACGTCGTGGCCCCCGGGCGCACGTACCGCAACGAGACGCCAGGGCCGCGCAACTCGCCGGTCTTCCATCAGATGGAGTGCTTGGCGGTGGATCGCGGCATCACGCTCGCCGATCTGTTCGGCACGATCGAGGTGTTCGTGAAGCGCTTGTTCGACGACGAATCGGTCCGCACGCGCTTCCGCTCCGACTTCTTCCCGTACACCGAACCGTCGGCCGAGCTGGCGGTCAGCTGCATCTTCTGCCATGGCGACGGATGCCGCGTGTGCTCGTACACGGGCTGGATCGAGCTCGGCGGCTGCGGGATGGTCGACCCGAACGTGTTCGAGGCGGTCGGGTACGACCCCGAGGAATGGCAGGGCTTCGCGTTCGGCTTCGGACTCGAGCG
Source organism: Acidimicrobiia bacterium (assembly GCA_035264545.1). GTDB lineage: Bacteria > Actinomycetota > Acidimicrobiia > IMCC26256 > JACDBD01 > JALZAA01. The sequence continues at coordinate 5,847 of DATFPZ010000379.1, read as the reverse complement.
GATTGCGATGATCCGCTACGGGATCGACGAGATCCGCACGTTCTTCGACGGCGATCTTCGCTTCCTCGCTCAGTACTGATGCACTGATGCGCGCGCCACTCTCCTGGATCCGCGAGTTCACGCCTGTGGAAGCCTCGACCGACGAGCTGGTCGCGGCGCTCAACCAGGTGGGCCTGGAGGTCGAGGGCGTCGACGAGCCCGGCCGCGACGTGCGCGGGGTGATCGCGGCACGGGTGCTCGACGTCGTGAAGCATCCGAAGGCCGACAAGCTCACCCTCGTCGACGTCGACTTCGGGAGTGACGCCACCCGGGTCGTGTGCGGCGCCCAGAACGTCGCCGCGGGCGACGTCGTCCCGTACGCCCCGGCCGGCGCGCATCTCCCGGAACCGTTCGGGATCCTCGAACGCAGGACGATCCGCGGCGTCACGTCCGACGGCATGCTCCTCGCCCCCGACGAGCTTGGCCTGGGCGACGACCACGAGGGCATCGTCCATCTCGACGGTTCCACCAAACCCGGCACCGACGTGCGCGAGCTGCTCGGGCTGGACGACGTGATCTTCGACTTGTCGATCACCCCCAACCGACCGGACGCAATGTGCATCGTGGGCGTGGCACGCGAGCTCGCCGCGCACTTCGGGCTGCCGCTCCAGGTCCTCGGAGCCCGCGCGCCCATCGACTCGGAGGTCCGCTCCGACATCACGGTCCGCGTCGACGCGCCCGACCGCTGTCCCCGCTACCTCGCGCGGGTTGCGCAGGTCACGACGGGTCCGTCGCCGTCGTGGATGGCGCAACGGCTCGTCAAGGCGGGCATGCGGCCGATCAGCAACGTCGTGGACGTCACCAACTACGTGCTGCTCGAGCGAAACCAGCCGCTCCATGCCTTCGATCTCGGGCGCCTGGGAGGCCGCGGCATCCTCGTGCGGCTCGCCGACCGAGGTGAGCACATCACGACCCTCGACGGCGTGGATCGCGCGCTCACCGAGGAGGACCTCCTCATCTGCGACGCCGCCGGCGCGCCGCAAGCCATCGCCGGGGTCATGGGCGGCGGCACGTCGGAAGTCTCCGACGACACGTCGGAGATCCTGCTCGAGGCGGCGTACTTCGAACGGATGGGCATCGCCCGGACGTCGAAGCGCCTCAAGCTGCGCTCGGAATCGAGCGCCCGCTTCGAACGCGGCATCGACCCCAACCGCGTCGCCGAGCACGCCGAACGGGCCATGGAGCTCTTCGCCGAGGTGGCCGGGGCGATGGTCGCGAGCGACGCCGTCGACGAGTACCCCCATCCGGTCGAGCGGGTTCGCATCCACGTTCGCACGAGCAAGGTGAACGGCGTGCTCGGCACCGAACTCCGCGACACAGAGATCCTCGACGCGCTCCGGCCGTTGGGCATCGAGGTGGACGGCGGCGGCGACGACATCACCGCGGTCGCTCCGACGTTCCGCCCCGACCTCGAGCGCGAGATCGACATCGTCGAGGAGGTCGCCCGCCGGGTCGGGTTCGCGTCCATCGGTCGCACCGTGGCGCGGCCGCGTGAGCAGGTGGGCGGGCTCACCCATCGACAGCGAGAGCGGCGCGTGATCGCGGACGCGCTCGTCGGCGCCGGGCTGTCCGAGGCCGTCACGATCCCGCTCGTGGCGCCGACTGACCTCGAACGAGCCGGCGCGCCGCTCGAACGGCTCGTCGAAGCGGCCAACCCGCTCCGCGCCGAGGAGTCTGTCCTCCGCACGCGGATCCTTCCCGGGCTCCTGCGCGCCGTCGCCAACAACCACGCCCACGGCCTCACCGACGTCGGCCTCTTCGAAGTCGGGCGCGTTTTCCTCGCGCCGAGCGGCAAGCGAGCGTTGCTGCCAGAAGAGCCGACGCACGTCGCCGTCGCGTTGTCGGGCACGGTGCGCCGGCGGCCGGTCGAGGCCGACCGTCCCATCGACCTCTTCGACGCGGTCGACGTGCTGCACGAGGTCTTCGACGCGGTCGAGATCGCGGACGGCAAGACCGAAGCCGCGGCCCGACCCGGCTTCGATCCCGCCCGCGCCGCCGCTGTCCTCGTCGACGGCCACGAGATCGGAGTCGTGGGGGAGCTCGATCCGGCGTTGGTCGTCACCCTCGAGCTCACGCCGCCGGTCGTCGGGTTCGAGCTCGATCTCGATCCGCTGCTCGACGGCCGCCGCCGCGATCGCGCGTTCCGGCCGCCCTCCCCGTACCCGCCGTCCTCGATCGACCTCGCATTCGTCGTGGACGAGGACGTCGCGGCCGGAGACGTGGCCGAGACCCTGCGCCGCGCCGCCGGTGACGTCCTCGAGGAGGTCCGGCTGTTCGATGTCTTCCGGTCGGACGCGCTCGCCGAGGGGCGAAAGAGCCTCGCTTTCTCGCTGCGATTCCGAGCCCCGAACCGGACGCTCACTGACGACGAGGTGGGGGAGATCCGCCGGCGTTGCGTCGAGGCCGCCGCCCGTGAGCACCACGGCGAGCTGCGAGGCTGACCTCGTGGCATTCGTCCACCGTGTCCGACCCCGATACGCCGAAGTCGACGCCCAGGGCGTGGTGTTCAACGCCCATTGGCTCACATACTTCGACGAGGCCTGTACCCGGTGGTTCGAGACCATGGGGTTCGACCCGAAGGAGGCGTTCTTCCGGGACTTCGACGTGATGCTCGTGAAGGCCGTCCTCGAGTGGCAGGGCCCGGCCGGATTCGACGATGTGGTCGACATCCGGGTCGGCACCGCCCGGCTCGGCAACGCGTCCTTCGACGTGCGATACACGGCGACGATCGAGGAGCGGGCCGTGTGCGTGGGGACCGTCACCTACGTGAGCGTGAAGCCGGGCACGCACGATTCGGTGCCGATCCCCGACGTGCTGCGCGACCGCCTGTTGGAGGCCCAGGTCGAGTCGTAGCCTGGGCGTGTGTTCGAGAAGTTCACGGACCGGGCGCGCCGGGTCGTCGTCCTCGCCCAGGAAGAGGCGCGCCTCCTGAACCACAGCGCGATCGGCACCGAGCACCTGCTGCTCGGGATCGTCCACGAGGGCCAGGGCGTCGCGGCGCAGACGCTCCAGGCGCTGGACATCCGGCTGGCGGCGGTGCGCAATGCAATTGAGCGTGAGGTGCCGCGTGGCGCCTCACCGACCATCGGCACCCTCTCGTTCAGCCCGCGGGCCAAGAAGTCGCTCGAGAACGCGCTGCGGGAGTCGCTCCAGCTCGGTCACAACTACATCGGCACGGAGCACATGCTCCTCGGGCTGATCCGCACCGAAGACAGCCGGGCGGCGCGAGTGCTGACCGACCTTGGCGCCACGTTCGACCGCGTGCGTGCCCAGGCTCTAGCCGTGCTCGCCGACCGCCCGGTCCCACCGGAAGAAAGCGGCATCCACCGCCTCCCCGACGAGCCGTAGCCTGAGCGCGTGTTCGAGCGCTTCTCGGACGAGGCCCGTCGCGTCGTCGTGCTCGCCCAGGAAGAGGCGCGGCTCCTCAACCACAACTACATCGGCGCCGAACACATCCTTCTGGGCGTGCTCGGTGTGCCGGAAGGCCTTGGGTGCCGGGCGCTGCAGTCGCTCGGTGCCTCACGCGACGGACTGCGCGAGCGCATCATCGAGGTGGTCGACCGTGGTAGCCGGCCGGCGACCGGCCACATCCCGTTCACGGCCGACGCGAAAGGAGTGCTCGAGCACTCCTTACGGGAGGCGCTCCAACTCGGCCACAACTACATCGGCACCGAGCACATTCTCCTGGGGTTGGTGCGGGCGGGCGACGACAACATCGCGTCGCGAGTGCTCCTTGAACTCGGCATCGAGCATTCCCGGGCGCGGCTGGCTGTTGTCGAGCTTCTCACCGACCGTCCGTCCGCGCCGGCGTCAGGAGTCGTTCTCCAGAGCGCTTCGCCAGCGGCTGCTCGCCAGACGACATGCTCGTTCTGCGGGGTCGACCTCTGGGATACCCGTTATTACGTCGCCGGCGCCCGTGCGCTGATGTGTGAGAACTGCATCGAGAACTCCCGTGCTGCCGTCGAGAGCGCAACGAAACGGGGAGCGGAGCCGGGCGCGCTTCATCTCCCGCCGCGCGTCTCCGGTGACCCGCCCGACGACCATGCCGTCGGCGAGATCGTCGACGCGTTCCAGCGAGTGTTCGGTGCTCGAGCCGCAGACGAAGACCTCCGAACGCGGTCGCTCGAGGACGTCGAATCGCTGCTGCCCGCTCTCGAGGAAGCAGGCCGCCGTTATCCGAACGTGGAACCTGGAGACATCTCGGTTACTCGTGTTCGGTTCCGGTCGGCCGACTCGGCTGACGTTCGGTTCACCGTGGTCGGTTCGCTCCTCGAAGGTCCTGTAGTGCGTGAAGCAGGTACCTGGAAGGTGAGCCGTGACGCGTGCTGTCGGGTTCTCGCACTCGCTGGTGTCCCGTGCCCGCCGAGGGACTCGGGCTAGGGAGCTGCGTGTTCGCGGGCCTCGCAGAGGCCGGCGATGGTCCAGTCGAGGTCGAGCGGGTCGCCGTAACAGCGCGGCACGCACGTGTTGAACGAGATCGTGAGTCCGCGCGTTCTATTGCCGGTCTCGATATAGGCGTCGACGGGCTCGGCGCGTATCGGCGTGGTCTCGAGGATCGTGCCGTCGGGTCGACGGAACGTCAGCCGACCGGTGCCGTCGCGCTCGATGCTCCAGCCGCCCTCGTGGAGGAGTCGATGGTGGAACTTGCATTGGCCGTCGAGGTTGGTGAGCTTGGTCGAACCGCCGTGCGCCCAATGCTTGCGGTGGTGGATCTCCGTGATGGGGCGGTCGCACCCCGGGAACACGCACACGCCGTCGCGGGCGAGGACAGCCCGGCGTAGCCGGGGCGGAATACGGCGGGTCCTTCGGCCCACGTCCAGCGGGCTGCCGTCGTGGCCGTCGACCATGGTCACCGAACTGGCGTCGCACGCCAGGCGGCGGGCGGTCTCCGGCGCGAGCGCCGGACCGTTTGCCAGTTCGCAGCGGCCTTCGGCGTCGTCGGTGAGCACCGGTGCTTCGACGTGCACCACAACCTGGTAGCGGTCGCCACTCGCTGGGGTTGCCTCGTTGTCGAATGAACTCCGGGCGATCGCCGTGAGGGCGTCGGCGCGGCGCGCGGCGGCGGGACGGTCGGCGGAGCGGGTCGTGGGATCATCCTCGGGCGGTTCCGCGGAACCGCTTTGGGTGCTCTCGACAGCCGCTACGAGCACGGCGCCTTCTTCGGGATCGAGCCGGAAGCTGCCCACCAGGCTGCCGTCGTCGTCCCAGTGGTAGCTCAGGTACCGGCGGGCGTGGCGCTCGTTGGCCCGGTCGGTCTCGCCCTCGCGGCGTAACACCCCGCGGTACGAACGCACCAGCCGCTCCAACTGTGCCGCGGTCGCATGCCGGGCGATCATCAGCAGGTCGGCCTCCGTGGCTGGCTCGGCGACTCGGGTCAGGGCCCGCACCTGCGAGTAGCTCAGCTGCCCGGTGGCGAAGGCTTCGGTGATCGCCGGCAGATCGTCAAGCGCCCGCGCCACGCGCACCTTCTCGCGGGCAGCCCGTTCCTCGAGACCACACCGCAACCCGAGCCACTGGCTCGCGCACCAGCATCCCCACTGCTCGTAGCCCTTGCGCCGATCGAACTCCGACACCATCAGGAGCCATCGGCACTCGGCCGCCGCGAGGTGGCCGGCCAGGGTCGTGATCTCAGCCTCGAGCCGCTCGAGTGGCAGGCAGGCGGCCTTGTGCTGCGCTTCCCTCACGTCCATCGGAGCCTCCAGGGGTCGGATGAGGTGGGGAAGTGCGGGGCCGAACGTCTGTTCGATTGTACCATTACCCGGTTGGTTGGCCACCTCGGAGCACGAAGAACTGGCGGTCGGGGTCGTC
>DATFPZ010000378.1:0-5779 GCA_035264545.1 Acidimicrobiia bacterium | reverse complement strand
CTCGTCCTGCTTGCGGCGTCGTTCACCGCCGCCGCGGGAGCGAAGACGACTGGGAGGTCCGCCAAGGCGGGCACCGCCCGGATCGATCTCGCGACATTCAACGCCAAGCGCTGGATCGTCCAGCTCAAGGGCAAGCCGCTCGCTCGCTACTCGCGCGCGAAGCGGACGGTCGGGTATGCCGGCGTCGCGCGGCCGAAGCTCGATCTCAAGGCTGCGGTGAACCGCAGCTACGTGCGCGGGCTGAGCCGGACGCAGCGAGGGTTCGCCGCTCGACTTCGCACCGTGGTTCGCGGCGTCCGCATCGAGCGGACGTACCGCCTGACGCTCAACGCCATGGCAGTGCGGATGAGCAAGGCTCAGGCGGCAAAGGTGCGGCGGATGAGCGGCGTTCTCGCCGTCACGCCGGACATCCCATACCAGCCGACGATGTACGCGACGCCGGCGCAGATCGGAGCTCCGGCGCTGTGGGCACAGCTCGGAGGGCAGGCGAACGCCGGCCGCGGCGTGAAAGTCGCGATCATCGACAGCGGCGTCTACGTCACCAAGGACGCCAACGGGAACTACACCGGCAACCCGTGCTTCAACGACGCGGGCTACACCGCACCGGCCGGCTACCCGAAGGGCGACACCCGCTTCACGAACAACAAGGTCATCGTCGCCCGCGCGTACTTCCGGCCGGCGCCGTTTGCTCCGCCGACGGCGGGGAACGACACGCCGGTCCAGGGCCCGGGCGGGAGCCCGCACGGAACCCATACCGGCGGCACCGTGGCCTGTAACGCGAATACGCCCACGGGCCTCGGGAGCATCACGATCAGCGGCATCGCCCCCGCCGCATACTTGATGAACTACCGGATCTTCTATCCCAGCCAGAGCCCGGATGGCTTCGAGAACGGCAACGGCTGGGTCGTGGAGATCGTCCAGGCGATCGAGGACGCCGTCGCCGACGGCGCGGACGTGCTCAGCAACTCCTGGGGCTCCAGCCACCAGAACACCTACGGCTGGCCTGACCCGATGGTGCAGGCCGCCGAGGCCGCTGTCGACGCAGGCGTCGTCGGCGTCTGGGCGCAGGGCAACGGCGGTCCGGCAACGGGGACAGGCAACCTGCCGTCCTCGTCGGACAAGGTGATCTCGGTCGGCGCCGTCACGAAGTACGCGACGCTGATCGAGTCGAGTGTCAACGTAATCGGGCGGCCCGATCTCCAGAACCTCGACACCGGCCCGGCTTCGTTCGGGCCGTCCATGGTCGGCCGGCACGTCGGCCCGGCCAATTACGTCCCTGCCCAGGTCCTCAACTCGGGTGCGAACCCGGCCGAAGGCTGCGGCACCTACCCGGCAGGATCACTGACCGGCAAGATCGCGTTGATCGTTCGAGGAACCTGCGAGTTCGGCGCCAAGGTCTTCAACGCGCAGCAGGCAGGAGCGATCGGCGCCCTGATCTACAACTCGCCGGCCGGCGGCGATGCGCTCCAGGCGATGGGCGGAGGCGTGTTCGGACCGCAGGTCACGATTCCCTCCGTCTTCATGCGTCGCACCAACGGACTCGCGATGGTGACCCACTACACCGCAAACCCGGCCGCCGCACAAGCGGAGTTCTTCTACAACCCGCACGGCGGCTCGAACCCCGGTGACGTGATGGCCGGCTTCAGCTCGCGCGGCCCCACGCAGGAGAAGACCGTCAAGCCGGACGTCGTCGCCCCGGGCGTCGACGTCCTCTCGAGCGGTTACTCGACGGGTGCCTTCCCGGCGCCGTTCGTCGGGTTCGGCTCGGCCTCGGGCACGAGCATGGCGACCCCGCATGTCGCGGGTGCCGCTGCGCTCCTGCTCCAGCTCCACCCGACGTGGACGCCGGCGATGATCAAGTCGGCGCTGATGTCGACGGCGACCGAGGAGGTCTTCACGACGACCGCCCGGACGACGAAGGCCGGCGTGCTCGATCGCGGCGCAGGCCGCATCGACCTGACGCAGGCCGGGAGCCCCGGCTTGATCTTCGACAGGCCGAGCCTGAGCGCAGGTGAGCAGAGGGGCGGAGGCCAGTCGAGGTCGTTCACGGTTCGCGCCACGAACATCAGCGGGGCGGCCGACACGTGGGACATCACCACCACCGAGACCGGTGACGCGGCGAAGACGGCGAACTTCAACATCGCCGCCGGAGCCTCTGCCCTCACGCTCGGCAACGGCAACACGGGCTCGATTCAGATAACCGCCGAATCGGTTGCCGGCGCCCCGGCCGGGGAGTACGAGGGGTCGGTCGTGCTGGTGAGCCGCGCGACCGGGAAGCGACTGCACATCCCGGTCTGGTTCCGCCTCTTGCCGACTGTGCAGAAGGACGTCCTGCTGATCGACGACGACGGCTCGAGCACGGGCGGTCTCGGCGATCGGAAGGCGGCCTACACGGCGATGCTCGACTCGCTCGGGCTCACCTACGACTACCTCGACATGGGCCTGCCGCCGTTCACGCCGCAGGCGAAGCCCGGCTTGATGAACCTCTACAAGTACCGGGCGGTCGTGCTCTTCACCGGAGACAACAACGACTTCAACGCGTTGAGTGGTTTCTTCGGCGAGGATCACGACAACCTTGCCGAGTGGCTCGACAGCGGCGGGCGCATCTGGGCCCTGGGCCAGAACCTCGCCCTGGCCGAGGACAGCGGCACGTACCACTCACGGCTCGACCGCGGCCGCATCTACAGCGGCTACCTCGGGTTGGCCTACGAGGCGGACAGCGTCAATCCCGCCGGCACGACGGGCCTCGGGCCCTTCGCCGGCATGGCGCTGGCGCTCAACCAGACGTCCGTCGAAGGGAGCTCTTCGCCGGCGTTCAACACGGACACGTACAACTCCCGTGGAACGACGCAGCGGTTCTTCCAGACGGGCGGCGGCAGTGCGATCTCGCATGGCCGCACGTCGGATCCGAAGCTCGAAGAGGAGCGGCAGGAGTACGCCTACCGCGCCGTCTCGATGGGCTTCGGCGTCGAAGGCCTCTCCGGCGGCGCAACGCCCACGCAACTCGGCGATCGTACGATGGACTGGCTGCTCGACCAGCTGACCGTCGGCCTCCGGTCCTCGTCCGCTGGCCCGGGCAAGCGGGCGACGATCACCGCCAGCGCAACGTCGAGTGTCGGCGCGACGATCACGAAGTACCGCTGGGACTTCGGCGACGGAACGTCGTACGAGACGACGACCGGGCCGACCGTGCTGCACAAGTACCAGCACCGCGGCACCTACGAGGTGCGGATCGAGGCGACTGACAGCCTCGGTCACACGAACGTGAGCCACGTGTTCGTCGACGTCAAGCCGAAGGGCTGACCGGTTCGAAGAGGAGGGGCGCCTCGGCGCCCCTCCTCGTTTCTCATTCTCTAGGCGGCCCGATCGATGCGCTCTTCGAGGCGGGCGCGGCGAATAATCTCGTCGCGATCGCCGAAGCGGGCCTGAGCTCGCGCCTGTCGATGCTCGTCCCAAAGGTCGGAGATGCGAGCATCGAGCTCGCGCAGCTCGGCGGCGAGGACAACGTCATGTCCATTGGACAGACGGTGCAGGAGAACGGCGCGCTCCTCGCTTGCGCGTTCGATCTCGCTACGAATTTCGGTAAGTGTTCTCACGCATGGAAAAACGACAAAGCCTGATTCCCCATTCCCTGGCCCTGCTCGGGCTCGTGCTGCTCGGCGGCTGCGGCGGTGGCGGCGAGGAGCACGGGGAGGTGGCATACGGTGTCGTCCGCGACGAGGTGCCCACGCGCATCACCGTCGTCCAGGACGACGGCAAAAAGGCGCGCCGGATCACCGGCGCGAAGCGCGGCGCCTCGCCGGTACTTCCAACGTGGTCACCCGACGGCCAAAGGATCGCCTTCGTGCGCTTCCGCCCGCAGGGCGGGCCGATGTCGCTCCGGACGTCCGTCGTGGGCGAGGACGGGACGGGCGAGCGCGAGATCGGCCAGGGCACGCTGCCGGGCTGGGCGGAGGGCGGCGGCTCGCTCGTCGTCGAGCGCCCGCGCGCGGCGCCAAAGCTCTCGACGATCTACGTGCTCCCCCTCGAGGGGAGCGGCGCCCCGCGCAAACTGGCGGTGGGCTCATCGCCGGCCGTTTCCCATGACGGGAAGAAGGTCGCCTTCGTCCGGTACACCTACAAGCGGAAGCCGGATGGCGGGTGCTGCGTCACGATCAAGACTGAGCTCTACACGATCGGAGTCGATGGCAGCGGGCTGCGCCGCCTCTCCCAGACCGGCGTGAAGGGCCAGTACACCCAGCCGTCGTGGCTCCCCGGCGACTCGCAGATCGCGGTGCTGGAGCGCCGGGGAGGCCTCGGCGGGCCGCTCTGGACGATCTCCCCCTCCGCCGCGAAGCGGAAGATCGTGTCGAGCGTCGGCGAGACCTACGACTGGTCACCGAAGGGCGATCTGATCGCTTACACGCGTGGTGGGCTGATCTACATCGTCCGGCCGGACGGGACCGAGGTCGAGAGCTACGGCCAGTCGAACGCGATCGACATCGAGTGGTCGCCCGACGGATCGAAGGTCGCCTTCTCGATGCAGGAGGCGATCGAAAACGCGCAGTTCGTCGGCCTCTACGTCGTCGACCTCGACAAGCATGAGCGGCGTCGCTTCGTGATCGCCGACGGGTACGCCGCGTACCTCGACTGGCGGCCCGAGGCTTCCGACTAGCCGTACCCGAGGTCTTCGATTCGCTCCTCGTCGAGGCCGAAGAAGTGCCCGACCTCGTGGAGGACGGTGATCCGGATCTCGCGCCGCAGCTCCGCGTTGGTCCGGAAGGCGCGCTCGAGCGGCCGCCGGTAGATCACGATTCGGTCCGGCAGCGCGCCGGCTGCGTCGCGCCCCGGCCCGATGCCGTCGTACCAGCCATAGAGGTCGGGCTCCTCCGGGTGCTCGTCCTCCACGACGATCGCGACGTTCGCGAGCGCTTCGGCAAGCTCGGGCGGCAGGTCGTCCAGCGCCGCGCGAACGTGATCCTCGAACGTCACGCGACCCTAGTAGGCGGGTTGGAGCGGCTCTCGCTTGCGGAACAATGGCGCCGCAAGCACGCCGAACACGAAGCCGCCGATGTGAGCGAAGAACGCGACCCCGCCACCCTCCTCCGGTTGCACCAGCGAGAAGCCACCCGCCCATAGCTGCAGTACGAACCAGACGATGAGGAAGAACCAGGCGGGGAATTCGCGGATGATGATGAAGAAGAAGAAGATCGCCGTCACGACGCTGGCGCGAGGGAGCAGAACGAGGTACGCGCCGAGCACAGCGGAGATGGCGCCGCTCGCGCCGAGGTTCGGGATCTGGGCGTCCGCTGAGGTGCCGACGGAGAGCGTGACGACCGTCTGGAGAGCCGTCGCCGCGAAGCCGCCGAGAAGGTAGAAGACGATGTAGCGCACCCTGCCGAGCGCGTCTTCGACGTTGTTTCCGAAGATCCAGAGAAAAAGCATGTTCCCAGCGAGGTGGAGCCACCCGCCGTGCATGAACATCGAGGTGACGATGTTCACCGTCCAGTCCTGGCCCACCACCGGGCACGACCGCTCGACCTCGCACGGCTGGTACGCGAGTTGGTTGACCGCGTGGTCGAGGTCGGGCAGCTCGTAGAAGAGCCAGACGGCGACGTTGATCGCGATCAGGGCGGCCGTGACGATCGGGAACGTCCGCGTCGGGACGTTGTCCTTGATCGGGAACACGCAGCGCTAGCGGATCACGAGCGCCGTCGGCGTCGCGACGACGAGGGTCGATCCGAGGCGGGTGGCGGCGACATCAGCGAGGAGCAGACGTTGTTCCCATCTCTCCGAGAGC
>DATFPZ010000377.1:0-2711 GCA_035264545.1 Acidimicrobiia bacterium | reverse complement strand
CCGGATGGCGGGCGCCTCCACTCGCTCCACGGGTACTTCTTGCGACCGGTGTTCGCCGGGAAGCAGCTCTCGTACCGGGTCGCACCTCTCCGGGAAGGCCGCACCTTCGTGATGCGTCAACTCGAGGCCGTGCAGGACGGCGAACCCGTCTTCTCGATGATGTGCTCGTTCACGGCCGACACCGACGGCTACGAGTACGAGCTCCCGATCGATCGAGACGTTCCCGGACCCGACGAGCTGGATGTGACGATGGGCCCCGGGCCGTGGTTCGCCGCCCACCTGGGACCGACACCGGCCGCCCCCGACGGCACGCGAACGTCCACCCATCGCGCGTGGTCGCGCATCCCCGTCCCGCTACCGGACGACCCTCACCTCCACGCCGCGCTCATCGCGTTCGTCACGGACATCACCGGTACCGGCGGCCGTCCGCTGCACCTCGAGGGCGACGTCACCGGCATGGTGAGCATCGACCACGCGGCCTGGTTCCACCGTCCGCTCCGAGCCGACGAGTGGCTCTTCTACGACGTGCATTCACTCGTCAACACGGGCGGCCGCGGCGTGCTGCGCGGCGCCATGTACGGTCCCGATCGCCACGTTGCCGTCTCCGTCGCCCAGGAGATGCTCCTGCGTCCGGTGGGATGACGGCGCGCTATTCGAGCGCGGCGCGAGCCTTGGCGAAGTCGTCGGCGGCGAAGACGAGCCTGGTGCTCGTCGCGAGGTACGCCAGGGTGATGTTCACGCCCGCGTCGCCGAGCTTGCGGCTCACCTGACCGAGCTCGCCCGGCCGGTCCTCGACGGGGACGATCGCAACCTCCTCGTCCGAGACGACTTCGATCCCGGCTGCCGCCAGCGCGTCGAACGCAACCGCGGCGTCCTCGATCAGCACGTGGATCTCGCCCTGCCCCCCGACCGAGGTGATTGCGCAGAATCCCTCGATGTTGACGCCTGCCTCGCCCAGTACCCGGCCGAGGCGCGCCAGCTCTCCCGGGTGGTCGTCGAGGTACACGGTCACATCGGTCGCCATCACACGCCTCCGTGCGGTTCGGCTGCCGGCAGCCCGTTGATTCTGCCCACGGATAGGGTCCTCCTGATGGCCAACGCCAAGGACATGATGATGCGGGTGGTGACCGGCTGTCACCAGGCCGTCTTCCAAATGAGCAACGGGCGGCTCGGGAACCGTGGATACGGCATGCCGGTGCTGCAGCTGACGACCACGGGACGCAAGACCGGCAAGCGCCGCACGACGATGCTGACGTCGCCGGTGCAGGACGGCGATCGCATCGTGGTCGTGGCGTCGTACGGCGGCGACGACCGTCATCCCACCTGGTTCCTCAACTTGCGGGACGACCCGAAGGTCGAGGTCACGATGGACGGCCGCACGAGACCCATGCGGGCGCGGGTCGCATCACCCGAGGAGAAAGCGGAGCTCTGGCCGCGTGTCGTCGCCGCCCACCGCGGCTACGAGCAGTACCAGCAGCGCACCGACCGCGACATCCCCCTCGTCATCCTCGAGCCGTAGGCGCATGCCCGAGGGCGAGGTTGCCGGCCACGCGCGGGTGGGCGAGGGCCGGGAAGCGGAGATCTTCGCGTGGGACGAGGGAACCGTCCTGCGCTTGTTGCGCCGATCGGGCGATTCGACGCGGGTCGAGCGCGCGGCCGCCGCAATGCGCGCCGCCGCCGACGCCGGGGTCGACGTCCCGAAGGTGTACGGCACGACAACGGTGCAAGGCCGCGCCGGTTTGATCATGGACCGCGTCGACGGGCCCGACCTACTCGCGCTGATGGGGCGGCGGCCGTGGGCGGTACCCCGGGTCGCTCGCATCGTCGGGCGCGCCCAGGCCCGCATGCACGACGCGGTCGCACCCGCCGACCTGCCGAGCCTGCGCGAGCTGGTGCGGAAGAAGATCGAAGCCGCCGAGCTTCCCGCCGAGCTCGCCGACTTCGCGCTGAGAAAGCTCGACGCGCTGCCAGACGGTGATCGCCTCTGCCATGGCGACTTCCATCCCGGCAACATCCTGCTGGGCCGAGACGGGCCGGCGGTCATCGACTGGACCGACGCGACCCGCGGCGACCCCGCCGCCGACCTCGCGCGCACCCGCGTGTTGCTCCGTCACGCTGCGGTGCCGGAGCACATGCCTGCACTGATCCGAGGCATGCAAGCGTTCGGCCGCGGCACGTTCTTCCGGCTGTATCTGCGGGCGTACGCGCGCGCACGTCCCATCGACGCCGACCTCGTCGATCGCTGGGAGATCGTGCGGGTCGCCGACCGGGTCATGGAGGGCATCGACGCCGAGCAACCTGCGCTCCTGGACCAACTCGAACGTTCCGCCAACGAATCGGCGTAGCCCCTCAGCATGGGATCATGAGCCGCGTGACCGTGGACGGCGAGACCCGGTACGCGAGGAGCGGTGATGCGGCACATCGGCGTATCAGGTGCTCGGCGAACGGGGTCCCGACCTCCTGTACCTGTCGTCGGGCACGATCTCGATCGACGAGGAACCGGGTTTCGCGTGGACCTGGTCGCGGGATCGGGTATCAGCTTCAGTGACCGCGGCGCGCGGGAGCTCAGAGGCGTGCCCGATCGGTGGCAGCTCTACGCCGTCACCCCGTGAGCGGACGCACAACGAGAGCACACTGGGAGAAGGAGGCGACTGGCATGGCGGCTGACTCGCACGAGCAGGTCGTGATCGACGCGGTGCCGAAGGACTTGT
>DATFPZ010000376.1:0-2738 GCA_035264545.1 Acidimicrobiia bacterium | reverse complement strand
CACGACCCCGAGGAGGTGGCGGCATGAAGGCGGCCCGGCTGCACGAGTATCACCAGGCGCTCAAGCTCGACGAGGTGGACGAGCCCAAGGCCACCGGGCCGTTTGACGTCGTCGTGAAGATCGGGGCGGCCGGTCTCTGCCGCACCGACCTCCACATCCAGGAGGGGCAGTGGGCCGAGAAGTCCGAGGTCGTGCTCCCCTACACGCCCGGACACGAGAACGCCGGCTGGGTGCACGAGATCGGCTCCGGCGTCTCCAACGTCGAGGTGGGCGACACGGTGATCGTGCACCCGTTCATCTCGTGCGGGCTGTGCACGCCGTGCCGGCGCGGCGACGACATGCACTGCGTCAACGGCTCGTTCCCCGGCATCGACCGCGACGGCGGCTTCGCCGAGCTGCTGCTCACCAGCGCGCGCTCCGTTGTCAGGCTCGACCCGTCGCTGCAGCCTGCCGAGATCGCGGCGCTCGCCGACGCCGGCCTGACGGCGATCCACGCCGTCAAGAAGGCGATCCCGGTGCTCGGCGCCGGCACGAAGGCGGTCGTGATCGGCGCCGGCGGGCTCGGCCACATCGGCATCCAGTGCCTGAAGGCCTACACGCCGACCGAGATCATCGTCGTCGACCCCAACGAGAAGGCGCTCGCTCTCGCCAAGGAGCTGGGCGCCGACCACACGATCAAGGTCGAGGGCTCGAAGCACATCGGGGCCGTCCAGGAGCTCACGGACGGGATGGGCGCCGAGGCGATCATCGACTTCGTCGGCGAGAAGGGCGCCGTCGAGGACGGCGTGGCGATGATCCAGGATGGCGGCTTCTACTACGTCATCGGCTACGGGCAGAACATCGACATCCCGACGATCGACGTGATCTCGCGCGAGATCTCCTTCATCGGCAACCTCGTCGGGACCTACGCCGACCTGCAGGACCTCATGACCCTCACCGCGCAGGGCAAGGTCACGCTGCACACCACGACCTATCCGCTCGACGCCATCAACGACGCGATGGCCGACCTCGACGGCGGGCGGCTGCAGGGACGCGGCATCCTCCTCCCGGCCGGCGCTGCCGCGTAGGAGGTCGGCCTGTCATCGGCGCTCTTCGTACGCCCGTGCCTTACCGGGGCCCGCTATCCGAGCCGGCCGAGTGCGTGTGACGCGGTTTACCCGCCCCGCGCGGCGAGCAGCAGAGCTGACACGGAGCCCGCGGATGTGTCCACTAAGCCGGTGCGTCGCCCGGCGCTGCCAGTAAGGCCGAGAGCTGACGTGCCGTGAGGAACGGGAGCCGCGCACGCGCACCCGTGAGGTCGAAGACGCGCTGCACATCCGCAGGGGCGCCGATGAGCCTGAGCTCCCAACCGTCCGCGCGCGCTGCCGCGTCGGTTTCGAGAACCATCTGCAGCCCGGTGGAATCCAGGAACGTCACGCCGCTCAAGTCGAGCACGACACGATTCGCACCCGCCGTCGAGCTCTCGAACTGCTCACGGATCTGGCCGACCGTGTCGATAGCCACCTCGCCGAACAAGCAGACGTGAACGACGTCGCGCTCCGTCCGCGCCATGACCCGATACGGCGCAGAATCCAGCGACCGGCCGCGGATCGGCTCTTCAGCGCGCCCTTGACGGGACATGCGGTGCGCGGGCACCCCGGACCCCCGGCCAACTCGAGGCACGGTGCTGCCCGATCCCCTCTAAAGGTCGGATCGCTCCGCTCTAGTAGCCAGGCCCTTGCCTCGCAGGAAGCGCTGTTCGGACCCACACCGACCCTAATCGCGAACCTCGGACAGCGCAAGGATTCCTCGCGCGACGAGACCCGCAAGCTCGCCCTTGTCCGGTGGCCGCTCCTTCGACCGGAACCGATGAGGCACGAAAATTGGGGCGCAGCGCTTCCGGCCCAGTCTTCGACTCCAGCCTTCCGGGGCCCATCCATGAGCGCGACTGCACCACCGACCTCCCCGTTGCACCCGATGGCCGCCTCGTACTCGGTGCGCTATGTAGCGCCCCGAGACAGCATGCTGGCCGTCGCGCCCCATTGACCCGGCGCGTGGCCGGCCGTCTAGACTGAGTGTGTCGTCGCTTGGTTCTGTTCGTTTCTCTCCGCCTTGCGCGTCTTCGCCTCTGAGGGAAGCGAGAACCGGGGCGCCATGCCCACCCCGCCACACGAAGGTCCCGCCACGGACGACCACGGCCATGGTGCACTCTGTGCAGGAATCTCACGAGCCGTCGTCGGCCTCTTCTCCGAGCACACCGGCAGGGGGCCGACCAAGGCACGCACGACGATCAACGCCGACCTGATCGTCGTGCTCTTGCACGACAGCATGACCCACGCCGAGAAGACGCTCGTACGGGCCGGCCGGCCGGCCGAGGTCCTGCAGATGCGCCGGACCTTCCAGGAGACCATGCGACCCAGCCTGGTCGCGGCCGTCGAGGGACTGACCGATCGGACCGTCGTGTCGTTCATGAGCGCGAACGACATCGATCCCGACGCCGCCGCCGAGATCTTCGTGATGGACCGCGCGATCTGAACGCGCGCCCGGCGCATGGCTCGGTCAGCCGCGCAGCCCCCGTCTCCACGGAGCGATCCCCGTCGAGCTGTCGCCCGGCTCGGTCACCATGTGACCCGGTTGATCTTCGAGCCAGAGGACTTCGTCATCGCCGAGCTTGGCCGCGCTCGGGTCCGGCCCGGCGATGCGAGACGGAGCGGGCTCGGGCACGTGCGGCGGCACCTCTTGGGTGGGGCCCTCGGGCT
>DATFPZ010000375.1:0-10267 GCA_035264545.1 Acidimicrobiia bacterium | reverse complement strand
ACGTCGAGGACCTCGTGGGCGAACTGCTCGACGATGAGGATCGAGACGTGCTCGGCCGCGATGCGAGCAACGGTCTCGTAGAGCTCCTCGACGACGATCGGCGCCAGTCCCATCGACAGCTCGTCGAGCAGCAGCACCTTCGGGTCCGTGGTGAGAGCGCGGGCCATCGACAGCATCTGCTGCTCGCCGCCGGACAAGGTGCCCGCGAGCTGCTTACGGCGGTCGCGCAGGCGCGGGAACCGCGTGAACGCTCGCTCCTCGAGCTCCGCCATGGGCGGACCCGTGTACGTCGCCATGCGGAGGTTCTCGGTGACGGTGAGATTCGGGAAGATCCCACGGCCTTCGGGGATGGCGCACACCCCGGCCCGGGCGAGCGCGTCGGACGACTCGCCCTGGACGGAAGCTCCGAACAGGCGGACCTCACCCGAGTTCGGGGCGATCTGCCCACTCGCGACCTTGAGCGCGGTGGACTTGCCGGCGCCGTTCGGGCCGAGGAGCGCGAACACCGATCCTGTCGGCACGGTGAGGCTCACGCCGTGCAGCACGTCGATGGTGCCGTAACCGGCATGGATGTCGCGCAGCTCCAGAGCCGGCGCACCGGTGCCGGAGTTGCCGCCGTCCTGCGACACCGCCGCCGGCGCTTTGCGCTCCTGCTCCTCGTCCTCGCCCAGGTACGCCGCTCGCACGGTGTCGTCGCCCTGGACTTCGGTCGGGGTCCCCACCGAGATGATGCGGCCAAAGTCGAGCACGTGGATCCGCTCGCAGGTGCCCATGACGAACGACATGTCGTGCTCGACGAGCAGCACCGCCAGGCCCGAGCCGGCAACCTCGCGCAGCAGCTCGCCGAGGGTGGCGGTCTCGGACTCGTTGAGACCCGCGGACGGCTCGTCGAGCAGCAACACACGCGGTTGCGTCGCAAGCGCGCGTCCCAGCTCGACGAGCCGCGCCGTGCCCGTCGGGAGCCGGTCGACGCGGTCGTCGGCAACCGCTTGCAGTCCCACCCGTTCGAGGATCTCGTCGGCGATCACCGCGGGTGAGCGTTTGCGATCGTGCGACCATCCCCGTCGCATCTCCGCCGCCACGAGGACGTTCTCGCGCGCGGTCAAGCTCCCGAACGTCTCGAGCCGCTGGAACGTGCGGCCGATCCCGAGCCGCGCCCGCTGGTGGGGCTTGCGACGCGTGATGTCCTTACCGTCGAGCTCGACCCGCCCCGTGTTCGGCCCGAGCAGGCCGGTGACGACGTTGAAGAGCGTCGTCTTGCCCGCTCCGTTGGGACCGATCAGCCCCGTGACGTGACCGACCCGGACGTCGATCGACACGTCGGTGAGGGCTTGCAGGCCGCCGAAGCTGACCGAGACCTGGCGCACGTCGAGGAGAGCCATCAGGTCGGCGCCTTCCAGCTGACGCCACGTTCACCGGAGTCGCCCGCCGGCACCGCCGAGGGCACTGACACCTCCGGCGCGGGCTCGAGCGGCCCGGCCGGCGGCTCGCCGCCCCGGGGGCCGCCCTTCCCCGCCATGCGTTGGCGTATCTCGGCCATGAAGGCACGGCGGGCGTCGGGGCGCCAGGGCAGCAGCGGCGCGAGCGCGAAGCCGAGCTCGACCGACGCGCCGTTCGGTCTGAGTGCCACGTTGATCGCGAGCAACCCGGGACCGAGGCGCTCCAGCGCGGCCAGCCACGACGTCTGGAACGTCGCGTCCAGTATCAGGAACGCGCCGATCCCTATCAACGTGCCGCTGAACGCAGCGATCGCGGCTCGCCGCGAGACGCTGAGCCTGAGCTCCGAGAACAGGATGATGGCGACGGTGAGGCCCACGATCACGCCGACCCAGACGAGCCACGACGTATCAAAGTTCTCCTTCGTCACCACGAAGAGGATGTACGTGATCCCGCCCATGAGCGCACCGCTGACGGTCTCGACGCCGCCCACCACGATCAGCAGGACGATCGGGATCGCGAGAGGGCTCAGCAACGCGAAGTCCTGGGTCGCGGCCGTGCCGCGCTGCATCCCGAGCAGCGCGCCGGCGAACCCCGCCATCGCCGCCGACAGTGCGTACACCGCCAATTTCGTCCGGAAGCGGTTCACGCCGAGGGTGGCGCAGGCGGCCTCACTGTCGCGGAGCGCGATGAGCCGGCGACCGAACCGTCCGCGGCGCAACCACACCACGAAGATCGCCATGGCGCCGAAGATGGCTGTCACCAGCAGCAGGTACGCGCGCTGGTCCGTGAAGCGATAGCCGAACACCGAGAGCCGGGGGACGGGCTGGGCGCCGTTCCCGAAGACCTCGGGCTGGTCGAAGAACAGGGACTCCGCCATGCGGGCGAACGCCAATGACGCCAGCGCCAAGTACAACCCTTGGAGGCGCAGCGCCGGGAGCGTCATGAGGAAGCCGAGCGGGATCGCGAACGCGGCCGCGATGAGCAGGGCGACGGGGCTGCCGCTGCCGAACGGCGCCCACTGGTACATCGCGAATGCTCCCGCGCCCGCGAACGTGATCTGGGCGAGCGACACCTGACCGGCCCAGCCGGTGAGAGGCACGAGCGAGAGCATGAGGGTGGCCACGACCAACGCCAGCGTCACGCGGTTGAGGTTCACCTGCCCCATGCCGCCCGAGATGGCCCAGACCACGAGGAACACGAGCGCCATGCCGAGCACGGTCTCCCAGATCTTTGGCACACGCGGTTGGTGGAGCTTCGGGTCGGGTGGCGCTCTTCGCAGCGCGATGCGAGCCTGCGGAACGGCGAGCAGCGCGATGAAGAGGAAGATCGTCGGGATGGCGAACGACGTCGTGGAGAAACGGCCGGACCAGTCCAGGAAGTTCGTCTGGAAGGTCACCGCGAGGCCCAGCAGGATCGCGCCCACGTAGGTGAGGGGCAGGCTGCGCAGCCGGCCGACGATGGCGGCCGCGAACGCGTTGATGATCAGGAGCGTGAGCGCGTCGACCTGGAGCCCGAGCTCCGGCACGAGCAGGATGCCCGAGACCGCCGCCATCGAGGAGCCGATCGCCCACGCCAGCATCGACGCCGCCTGGGGACGGGCGCCGTGGAGGCCCGCAAGGTTGCGGTTGTCGACCACCGCCCGCATCGTGACGCCGATGCGCGTCCGGTAGAGGAGAAGACGCAGGAAGATCGCGATCGCCACCGCGGCCAGGATCGTGATCAACCGGTGCCAGAGCACGACTGTGCTACCGATCTCGAAGCCTTCACTCCCGAAGAAGAAGTCGATCGAACGGGATTCGGAGGTCGGGTCCCAGAGCGTGACCGCCAACCCCATGAAGGCGAACATCAGGCCGAGCGTCACGACGAGCTGGACGACGAGCGTCGAGTTGACGATGAGCCGGATCAGCACCCGTTCGATGAGGGCGCCGAGCAGAGGGGCGATCACGAGGATCGACACGATGAGTGCGATGGGTGCGGGAACGCCGCGGTTGACGCGGAGTTCCCAGTACACGAACGCCATGAACATCCCGATGGCGCCCTGGGCGAAGTTGAAGATGCCCGAAGTGGTGTACGTGACGACGATGCCCGACGCGGCGATGGCGTAGATCGACCCCACCGACACGCCGACGATGAGCGTCGACACCACGCTGTCGAACGTGATCGACGCACCCGACCACGACTTGACGACGACGATGATCAGGAAGGCAAGGGCGCCGACGATCACCGCTGACCGCTGCCTGCTGGCGTTCACAGCACGCTCCGCTCAGGTCGACCGCGTCGGGGTGGGCTCACCACCCCGACGCAGCGAACACCTACGTCTGGTCGAGCTGGATGGTGGTCACGTTCTTGGCGTCGCAGCTGAGGGTGCCCTTCTCCTTCGGGAAGACGCGCACGTACTTGCCGCCCTTCACCTGCGTGACGACGAAGCAACCGTTGATCTTGTGACCACCGACGTCGGTGGGGCCGAGCATGCCCTGGCCATCGACGTCAGCCCTGAAGTCATGGATCTTGGCCGCCTCCTCGAGGAACCGGGCGCGGGTCAGGCCGTTGTTGCCGTTCGCCTTCACGACGTTGTTGACGACATCACGAAAGAAGAGCCCAGCCGTCCACGCCTGCGCCGCGAAACCGTCCGCTTTGCTCTTCCCACCGATCGATTTCAAGAACGCGTTGACCGACTTGTTCTGCTTCGCTTCCTCGAACGGGACGAAGAACAGCGAGGCGTAGTGGCCCTCGACGTCGGCGCCACCCTCGCTGAGGAACTTGGCGTCGTAGCACTGCAGGGCACAACCCCAGACCTTGATGCTGTTGACACCCTGGATCTTTGCTTCCTTCCGCATCTGCACGGAGCTCTTGTAGTCGGAGATGCTTTCGGCGTACGTCGAGTTGTTCTGCTTGATCGCCTGCGCGAAGGGCGTGTAGTCGCTCTGGGTCGCGAGCGCAGAGATCTTGAACAGATCTTCGTCGGGCTTGACTCCCGCCTTCTGTTCGCCCATGGCAACCGGGGTCGTGGAGTTGACCGTCGATTTGAGGTCGCTCGGAATCACCCATTCCCCGTGGAGGTCCTTGTTCTTCGTCTTGAAGTACCTGATCTGGCCGACTCGGGCGGAGTAGGTCTGCGGGTGCGCATCCTTCGTGGCGCAGTCGAGCGCGCTGGCGATCACCGCGAACGAGATGGGCGAGCACTGGTGCGCCACCTCGGTCTGGAGCGTGGGCACGTCGGGCAGCCCGGTCGCCTGGCCCACCTTGTCGACGCACTGCTCGAGGGGCTGGACGTTGTTGAGGAACAGGGCGCTCGTGCCGACGATCGCGAAGTCCTCCTGGCACGCCCGGATGACCGCGTTCCGAGCCTCGTCGGCGCTCAGCTTCGAGTCGATGAAGTCGACCTCGACGTTGCGTCCGGCCAGCTTGCCGTGGCCGTTGATGTACTTCGCGAAGGCCTGCACCCCGTTCACGATCCCCTGGAACAGGCCCGGGCGGGCGGCGTTGTCGACGTCCGCGATCACCGCGATCTTGATCGTGCTGGCCGTGACGCCGATCTCGCTCTCGGGCGATCCCTGATCGGGCTGCTGGGCCCCGGCCGCCGCCGGCGCCAATCCCGTCCCGACGGCCACTGCGACGGCCACGACTGCCCACAGGCTCCGCTTCACCGCTCCCCCCTCGCCAAGCTATCCAGCCCCCCGGGGACGCCCCGGTGCGGGGCATTGTGTCCCGAATCGGAACGTGTTTCAAGACGCGGGGAGGCCGCGTATGGTGTCCGCAATGGCAAGCCCGGTGGCGGAACGGGCCCCGGCGGGGGCGATCGACCTGCTCGACGGCGACCTCTACGCCGGCGATCCCGACCCGACGTACGCCTGGCTCCGCCACCACGCCCCCGTGTACCGGGACGAGACCAATCACCTGTGGGGCATCTCCCGCTACGACGACGTGGTTGCGATCGAGAAGGACCCCGAGACGTTCTGCTCGTCGGAGGGCTACCGGCCGAACCTGTCCCCCGACGACTCGATGATCGGCAACGACGACCCCCGTCACAACGAGCGCCGTCGGCTCGTCGCCCGGCGCTTCACGCCCAAGGCCGTCGCCGGGCACGAGGACGGCGTCCGCGAGGTCGTGCGACGCCTCGTCGATGATGTCGCCGGTGAGGGACGGTGCGAGGTCGTCGAGCAGCTGGCGGCGCCGTTGCCGGCCATGGTCATCGCGCGGCTCCTCGGGTTCGACGACGATCAGTGGCCGCGGGTGAAGCACTGGTCGGAGGCGACGATCGTCGCCGGCGGTGGTCCGCGGTACATGAACGACGGCGTCGTGGAGGCGTTCGGCGACTACTGCGAGCACGCGGCCCGCCTGATGCAGACCCGGCAGGCTGCGCCCGCCGACGACGTCATGTCGCTGTGGATGCAGGCGGAGGCGGACGGCGTCCTCACGACCGAGCAGGTGCTGTCGGAGGGGCTGCTGCTCGTCGACGGCGGTGCCGAGACGACCCGCACGGTCATCACCGGCGCGCTCCTCGCGCTGATCGAGCATCCCGACCAATACCAGCGGCTGCTCGACGAGCCCGCGCTGATGCCCCTCGCAGTCGAGGAGTTCATCCGCTGGGTCACTCCGATCCTCAACATGCGCCGCACGGCGACCCGCGACACGGAGGTCGCCGGCATACCGGTGCAGGCGGGCGACGAGCTCCTGCTCATGTACCCGTCGGCGAATCGCGACGAGGCAGTGTTCGACGCACCGCATCGCTTCGACGTCGGCCGGGCGCCGAACCCGCACGTCGCGTTCGGGTTCGGCACGCACTTCTGCCTGGGCGCCGCCCTGGCCCGGCTCGAGATCCGCGTGATGTTCGAGGAGCTGCTCCCCCGGCTGCGTGACCTGCGGCTGGCCGCCGATTCGCCGCCCGAGCGCATCCCGAACGCGTTCGTGCGCGGATTCCGCTCGCTGCACGTCGACTTCACAGCGGCGTAGGGCGCGATGCCGACGATCGCCGAGCTCGTCCGCGAACGCGCTGCCGACGAGCACCCGGCGATCCTGTTCGAGGACCGTTCGTGGAGCTACGCCGAGTACGTCACCGCCTGCGCCGAGCGCGCCGCGCTGCTCGACGAGCTGCGGCGACCGGGCCCGTTCCATGTCGGCGTCCTCCTCGACAACGTCCCGGAGTTCGCGATGTGGTTGGGCGCGGCGGCGGTCGCGGGCGCGGTCGTCGTCGGCATCAACCCGACCCGGCGCGGCGCCGAGCTCGCTCGCGACATCACGCACACCGAGTGCCAGCTGCTGGTGACCGAGGCGCGCCACTCGCCGCTCCTCGACGGGATCGACACCGGCGTCGGCCGGGATCGCACCTTCGACGTCGAGTCGGCCGCCTACGCCAAGGCGCTCGAAGACCACCTCGGGGCGGCGCTGCCCGATGTCGAGGTCTCCAACTCCGACCTGTACCTGCTGCTGTTCACGTCGGGGACGTCGGGCGCGCCCAAGGCATGCCTCTGCTCGCAGGGCCGGCTCGGCCGGATCGGCCGAACGCTGGCCGACATGGTCGAGCTCGGGCCAAAGGACGTGTGCTACATCGCGATGCCGATGTTCCATTCGAACGCGCTCATGGCCGGGTGGGCACCGGCGCTCGCCGGGGGCGCGACGAGCGCGCTGCGTCGCAAGTTCTCGGCGTCCGGGTTCCTGCCCGACGTCCGCAAGTTCGGCGTCACGTACTTCAACTACGTCGGGAAGCCGCTGTCGTACGTCCTCGCCACACCCGAGCGTCCCGACGACGCCGACAACACGCTGCGGCTCGTGTTCGGGAACGAGGGGGCCGACCTGGACATCGACCGCTTCTCGCGCCGCTTCGGGGTCCCGGTCATCGACTCGTACGGATCGACCGAGGGAGGTGCGATCGTGCAGCGCACCCCGGAGATGCCACCGGGCGCGCTCGGCCGCGGCGCCGACGGCATGGCGGTGCTCGATCCCGAGACCGGCGAGGAGCGTCCTCCGGCGCGCTTCGACGCCGACGGCCGCCTGCTCAATCCCGATGAGGCCATCGGCGAGCTCGTCAACCGCCTCGGGGCCGCCGGGTTCGAGGGTTACTGGAACAACGACGAAGCCAACACCGCGCGTGTCCACGACGGGATCTACTGGACCGGCGACCTCGCCTACCGCGACGAGCAGGGCTACTTCTACTTCGCCGGGCGCGACTACGACTGGCTGCGGGTCGACGGCGAGAACTTCTCTGCCGCCCCCGTCGAGCGCATCCTCGCCCGCCACCCCGATGTGGTACTCGCCGCCGTCTACGCAGTGCCCGATCCCGACGTCGGCGACCGCGTCATGGCCGCGCTGCAGCTCCGACCGGGCGTCACGTTCGATCCCGAAGACTTCGCCGCATTCCTCGCCGCCCAATCCGACTTGGGCACGAAATGGACGCCACGGTTCGTGCGCATCGCCCCGACCCTCCCCGTCACCGAGACGAGCAAGGTCCTCAAGCGGGTGCTGCGACGCGACCGGTGGGAGACCGACGACGAGGTGTGGTGGCAGCCCGAGAAGGGCGGCGCGTACCGGCGCCTGACCCCGCCCGACGTCGCGGAGCTGCGGGCCGAGTTCGCCGTCCGTGGTCGCGCACCGGTGCTGGAGGCTACCTAGCCCGGATGGGAGGAAGATGAGCGAGCGCATGCTCGAGGGCAGGGTCGCGGTGGTTACCGGCGCCGGTCGCGGCATCGGCCGCGCCGAGGCCACTCGGCTCGCCGGGTACGGCGCGCGCGTCGTCGTCAACGACGTCGGAGTCGCGACCGACGGCGCCGCGACCGGCGAGACGCCGGCCGACGAGGCCGTCGCCGCCATCGTCGACGCCGGCGGCGAGGCGATCCCCGACGCGCACGACATCTCGACGCCGGAGGGCGGTGAGGCGCTCGTGCAAGCCGCCCTCGACACCTGGGGGCGCATCGACGTCGTCGTGAACAACGCCGGCATCGGCCGTCCGCACATGGTCTTCAACCTCGAGGACGCGGAGTGGGCCGACGTGCTGCGCGTTCATCTCACCGGCACGTTCTCGGTGAGCCGGCCCGCGTGCCGCTGGTGGCGCGCCGAGCACAAGGCGGGGCGCGGCGGGTACGGGCGCCTCGTCAACACCTCGACCGGGCTGCTCCTGTACGGCGGCGCCGGCCAGTCGAACTACGTGGCGGCGAAGGCCGGAGTGGCCGCGTTCACCGACGCGGTGGCGACGGAGATGGCGCCCTACGGCGTCACCGCCAACACGATCATGCCGTCGGCGCGCACCCGGCTCGCCAACATCGGCTGGCGCATCGACCGCGCCCAAGCCGAGGAGGAGGCGTTCGACCCCACCGACCCCGTCCACGTCGCCGAGATGGTCTGCTACCTCGCGTCGCCGGCCGCCGGTTGGCTGTCGGGCCAGTGCTTCCAGGTCCGAGGCGGGATGGTCGAGCACGTGCGCACGTGGGAGGTCGACACCCAGGCCGAGCGCCACGACCGGGGCTTTACCGCCGCCGAGCTCGCCGCCGAGATCCCCCGCCTGTTCGGCGCCGGCGCCAAGCGCGCCGACCCGCCGCCCAAGGACTGGCAGGAGCAGTACCGGAAGGGCAACCGCTAGAGACCCCCCTTGCCAAGGATTGCCAGGAGGAGGAGAACGGAAGAGAGCATCACCGCTTGGAGGGAGGGGGCAGACATGAAGTACCTCGTGGAGTGGACCGCCCGAGCCGGCGCGTCGGCAGCCGACAACGAAGCCGCGGTACGCCGCAGCCTCGCCGTCTTCGGCAAGTGGTCACCACCCAGCGACGCGACGTTCCACCAGTTCCTCGCCCGTCTCGACGGCACGGGTGGGTACGCGGTCGTCGAGACCGAAAACCCGGCCAGCGTCGCCGAGGGACCGGCGAAGTTCGGGCCCTATTTCGAGTTCGACGTGACCCCGGTGATGGACATCACCGAGAGCGTCCAGATCATCAACGAGGGAGCGGACTTCCGGGACTCGGTCTCGTAGGAGCCCGACGCATTCACGTCAGGTCGTTGCCGATCGGCTTCCCGGCGCGCTCGAGCGCCTGCACGTCGAAGAAGATCGGCAGCAGGTACTTCACGTAGAACGCGCGCGTTGTGAGGTCGCCCGTGATGAGGTCGTCGTACTCCTTGATCCGCACGCGGTCGTCCTTCTCCTGGTAGCGCTTGCACTGCTCGAGCTTGTCGTCGACCTCCTGGCGTGTCGCGAACAGCAGCCCGAGGTGGTCGAAACCCGGCGACTCGATGGGCTTGTCGCTCTCGGCGAGCAGGATGAACTGCTGCGCCTCCTCGGACAGGAGGATGTGGCACAGCTGGCCGACGACCTCGGTGTCGACGCCGGTCCATCCGAACACGCTCCCGTAGAACGCGTCGATCTCCTCGCGGAGCTCGGTGGTGAGCGTCCCACGCGGGAACGTCAGCTCCATGTGGTTGAACCGCATCTCCGGCATCAGGCCCCCGATCCTTCACTGCTCCGCAGTCGGCTGTCTTCGCCACTCGGCGTCAAGAGAGTCTACGTTTGTGCTCCATGACGCATCGCCTGCGTACGGTTGATCTCGACTTTCTCGAGAAGGCACCGCACCGATTCGTCTTCGAGGCAACCGTCCCTGCTTCGCAGGAAATCGTGTTCGCCGCGATCAGCGACGATCCCTCGACATGGACGTGGTGGCCCGGCCACGAAGGCGGCGCGTACGAGACGCCGGCGCCGCATGGCGTCGGTTCGCGTCGCGAGATGCACATGGGCGAGTCCCAGTACCGCGAGACGATCCTGGCCTGGGACGAACCGACGCGTTGGGCATACCGCGTCGACGAGAGCGCCGACTCGCTCATCGACGCGCTCGTCGAGGAATGGGTG
>DATFPZ010000374.1:0-3206 GCA_035264545.1 Acidimicrobiia bacterium | reverse complement strand
GGGACCTGCGTCACGCCGCGCGACGCGATCTCGTCGGGTGGGGTGTGGGTCATGTCGCGGCCGTCGAAGATGATCGCGCCGCCGCTGGCCTCGACGAGGCCCGAGATTGCCCGGAGCAGCGTCGACTTCCCGGCGCCGTTGGTTCCCAGGAGCGCGACGATCTCGCCCTCGTCGATCTCGAAGTCGACGCCGAACAGGACCTGGACACCGTCGTAATGCACGTCGACAGCGCGCACGAGCAGGAGCTTGACCTTCCCTCGGCGCCGCTCGTACGCGACTTCTGATTGCGCGGCCGACGCCGTCCACACTCTTCGGATGTCGCCCGCGACTTGCGACCCGGCGGAGGCGAGGATGAGCCCGCCGACCACGAACACCGGCGCTGCCGCCAGCAGCGCGTTGCGGATGCCGTAGGCGTCGGCGACCCCGCCGATGACGGGGAGCATGAGCAGGCCGGGGATGATCCACATGGCGGCGACAGCGAAGCCGAAGGCGCGCACCTTCGGGGGAACGGCCAGCGACAGCACGCTGTAGATGCCCGGCACGAGCAAGCCGAGCGAGCCCGAAATCAAGATGTTGCAGGCGATGGCGACAGGCAGGTTGGGCGCCTGCGAGAACGCGATCCAGGCGACGGCGATGAAGCCGGTGACGCCGGCGAGGAACTTGAGCACGAGACCGGGGTCGCGCGCCATCAACCGGGTCGCGATCGGGATTCCGATGAAGAAGCCCACGATTTGGGCCGGCTCGGCGACCGCGGCGATGACGCCCCGCTGCACCTCGTTGAGGCCGAAGATGTCTTGGTAGAACAGCGAGCCGACCGTCAGCAGCCCGACGATCGAGAGCGCGACGAACGGCAGCGCGGCGAAAATGCGTCGCAGCGTGCGGACCTGCCACACGATGCGCCACGACTCGGCCCATGACGGCGGGGCCTCCTCGGTGGCGATTGCGGCTTCGGACGCGCCCATCCTCTGGCGTTCGAAGTGACCGCGCACGGGGTCGCGGAGCCGGAGGGCGAGGATGACGAAGATGGCGGTGGGGATGGCAAAGAAGAGGAATGGCGCCCGCCAGCCGAAGAAGTAGGCAATCACGCCCCCGAGCAGCGGCCCGAGGGCCTGGCCGACGGAGTTGGCCGACCGGTGAACCGCATAGACCTTCGGCCGTACCGGGACGTCGTAGTAGTCGGGGATGAGCGAGTTCTGGACGGGATCGTTGAAGCCGCGCCCGAGCTCGGACCCGGCCCGTGCGATCGCGAGCATCACCACACTGATCGCGAGCGCCGTGAGGATCGTGAACGTGCCCAGCACGATGCCGGCGATGACGATGAGGAGGACCCGGTTGAAGCGATCGCCCCAGAACCCGATCGGCAACGCGAGGACGAGCGCGCCGACGAACCCGAACGCGACGACGGTGAGGACACCCTGGGTGCTGAGGCCGAAGTCGTCGCGGATGTTGGGCAGCAGCACGCCGAACGCGAAGCGCCCGAGCTCGTCGATCGCGTTGAGGCCGAACAGCACGACGAGCGGATAGAGCGCAGCCCCACCCGTGATGCTGTCGCACCACCTCCCGAACCAGGTGCCCGGCCTCGGCTGCGCGGCCGTGTCCGGCGCGGTCATGGCACCTCCACCGGGGCGCGTTCGGCGGCTTCCTCGGCCGCCTCGACGAGGGGCTCGGGCACCGGCTCCTCCACGCGCACGTCGGCGACGAGACTCGGGACGACGAGCCCACGGCGCTTGGCGATCTGGCGCAGCAGCCAGTCGCGTACGTCGTACAGCACGGCGCCGAGGCCGCCGGGCAGCACCATCAGGATGAGCAGCAGCCCCGCCCCGGTCGCCAGGAACGTCCACTGGCCGGGCAGGAAGTACAGGGTCCCCCAGACGTAGGCGGCGCCCAGCAGGACGCCTGGGAGCGACCCCAGCCCGCCGATGACGACCATCGAGAACACGCGCAGACTCTCCTGCGGGAGATAGAGGTTGCCGGCGCCGACCTGCAACCCGGTCTGCTGGTGCACGAGCAGCACCCCCGCCACCGCGGCAATGAAGCCCGACAGCGCGAAGCAGGCGAGATTGGTTCGAGTCGTGTGGATGCCGAAGGAGCGCGCCGCCGAGTCGTTCTCACGGATTGCGATCAGCACCCGGCCCGTGCGGCTGCGGCGCACGCCCCGCACCACGACCAGCACCAGCCCGAGGACGATCAGGCAGAGGAAGTAGAAGCGGGTCTCGGTCTCGATGTCGAAGCGGCCGAAGACCGGCAGCCGATCGATCCTGAATCCGGGCAGCCACTGCCCGGGGAAGAACAGCGGGGGCTCGCCGTTCTCGCCGAACAGCTCCTGGTTCAGCAGGAAGGACGACACGAACAACGCGAACGCGAGCGTGCTCACCGCGAGAGTGAGGCCGCGGCGCCGCAGCGCGGGGTACCCGACGACGATCGCAGCGAGCGCGCCGGCCGCACCGCCGGCGAGGAGCGCGAGCGCCAGGTCGGTCTCCGTGTAATAGGTGACCCAGCCGCCGACGGCGGCGCCCACCCCCGCGAAGCCCATCTGCCCGAGGCTCACCTGCCCCGCCCATCCCGTGAGCACCACGAGCGAGACGCCGATGATGCCGAAGATCACGATGATGGCGGCGAGGTTGATGCGGCTCTCGTCGAGCCACAACGGGAGCGTGACGAGGAACGCCGCCACCCCGGCGAGCAACACCCACCGAGCCATCCGGACCTCAGGGAGCCCCTTCAGCTCGCGGGGGATCGGCCGCACCTCGCGCGCCGCCTGCCAGGTCGAGACCTGATCGGCGCCGACCCGGCCGCCGCTCGGACGGCGGGTGACGAGCAGTGCTGCCAGGATGACGAGGAACAAGACGGCGTCGTTGAACGCGGCGTTGTTGTCGGGCTGGTACGTGATCGCCTTGTCGAGGATCCCGAGCGCGATCGCGGCGGCCGCGATGACGCCGAAACGCTCCATCCGGCCGATCACGACGGCGGCCAGCGCCAAGAGGAGGAAGGTCGGGCCGAGCACGGTCCCGATAGGGAGCCCGACGGCGCCGGCGCGGAGCCACATCCCGAGGAACGCGAGCACGGTCGCCACCGTCCAGACGATCGTGTGCAAGCGGCGGACCGGGATGCCGAGCGTCGCCGCCCGGTCGGCGCGTTCGGCGCTGCCTCGCACCGCCACGCCGATGTTGCTCAGCCGGAGCCACGCTGCCAACGCGATGAAGGCG
>DATFPZ010000373.1:0-10106 GCA_035264545.1 Acidimicrobiia bacterium | reverse complement strand
CGACGGTCGGGGCGGGAGCGGTGATCGGACCGCGGTTGGAGATCGGGCGCTTCGCGATGGTGGGTATGGGCTCCGCGGTGACCCGTGATGTTCCTCCCTTCCACCTCGTGATCGGGAGCCCCGCGGTCCGCGTCGCGCTCGTGTGCCGGTGCGGGAATCCGATGCTCCGGTTCCGAGCCGGGACCGTCCCTGACGCCGGCGCCGTGACCTGCGACGCGTGCGGGTTGCGCTACAAGGTGGACACCGGCGACGTCATCGAGCTCGACACCCTGTGAGTTTCGGGCTCACGAGGGTCGCTGGACAGATCGAACGTGTGTTCGATAGGGTGGTCGGCCCCGACGGAGTAGGGGCCGCCAGTGACCGGTGGCTACGCAGAGCTGCACTGCCACACGAACTTCTCGTTCCTCGACGGGGCCAGCCATCCCGAGGAGCTGGCCGACGAGGCCGCCCGTCTGGGTCTGGCCGCCCTCGGCGTCACCGATCACGACGGGCTCTACGGCGTGGTGCGCTTCGCCCTCGCCGCCCGCGCCACCGGTCTCCCCACCGTGTTCGGCGCCGAGCTCACGCTCGACGCTCCCCGAACGCCGCCGAACGGCTATGCCGACCCGCCCGGTGAGCACCTCGTGGTGCTCGCGCAGGGTCCGATCGGGTACGCCCGCCTGGCCAGGGCGGTGAGCGCAGCGCAGCTGGCGGGCGAGAAGGGCGCGCCCCGCCTCGATCTCGGCGCCCTCGCCTCCGCCGCCCGCGCTCCCGTCCATCTCGACGGCGAACGACCGAGCGTGGCCAACGACGCCTGGTTCGTGCTCACCGGGTGTCGCAAGGGCGCGGTGACGCGCGCGCTGCTCGACGAAGGGCCCGCCGCGGCCCGGCGCGCCCTCGACCGGCTCGTCGCCGCCTTCGGGCGCGACCGCGTGCTCGTCGAGTTGTGGGACCACGGCGACCCGCTCGACCGGCACCGCAACGACGCGCTCGCCGAGGTGGCGGCGTCGGCATCCGTCGACGTGATCGCCACCAACAACGTGCACTACGCCACGCCCGGTCAGCGGCCCCTCGCGACCGCGCTCGCCGCCGTGCGCGCCCGCCGCTCGCTCGACGAGATCGACGGCTGGCTGCCGGCAGCCCCGTTCGCGCACCTGCGCAGCGCGGCCGAGCAGCAACGCCGGTTCGCCCGCTGGCCCGGCGCGGTCGAGCGCACGCTCGACGTGGCTGCGGCGTGCGCGTTCGACCTCAGCCTCGCCGCGCCCGAGCTCCCCGACCACGACGTGCCGACCGGCCACACCGAGATGAGCTGGCTGCGCGAGCTCACCAAGCGCGGCGCGGCCGTTCGTTACCCGCCGTCGCATCCGCAGCACGACCAGGCGATGCGCCAGATCGCCTACGAGCTCGACGTGATCGAGGAGCTCGGCTTTCCCGGCTACTTCCTCCTGCTCGTCGACATCGTCGAGTTCTGCCACCGCCACGACATCTACTGCCAGGGCCGCGGCAGCGCCGCCAACAGCGCCGTCTGCTACGCGCTCGGCGTCACCAAGGCCGACGCCGTCGCGCTCGGCTTGCTGTTCGAGCGGTTCCTCTCTCCTGAGCGTGACGGCCCACCCGACATCGACCTCGACATCGAGCACCAGCGCCGCGAGGAGGCCATCCAGTACGTCTACGACAAGTACGGGCGCGACCGCGCCGCCCAGGTCGCCAACGTGATCACGTACCGGCCCAAGAGCGCGCTGCGCGAGATGGCGAAGGCCACCGGTCTCTCACCGGGTCACGCCGACGGGATC
The DNA here is from genome assembly GCA_035264545.1 of Acidimicrobiia bacterium. Taxonomy (GTDB): domain Bacteria; phylum Actinomycetota; class Acidimicrobiia; order IMCC26256; family JACDBD01; genus JALZAA01. Next base: position 8,334 of record DATFPZ010000373.1, on the reverse strand, counting down.
ACGAAGTGGATCGACCGGTGGGGGACGGACGTGGGCGCGTTCGACGTCGTGCGGGCCGAAGGACCGCCGGTGCCCGCGTTCGTCCTCGACCTCGCCGGCCAGGTGCTCGACTTCCCCCGCCATCTCGGCATCCACTCCGGCGGGATGGTCATGGCCGACCGGCCGTTGGTGGAGTTCTGCCCGGTCGAATGGGCGCGCATGGAGAACCGGTCGGTGCTCCAGTGGGACAAGGACGACTGCGCCGCCGCCGGGCTGGTGAAGTTCGACCTGCTCGGCCTGGGCATGCTCTCGATGCTGCACCTCGCCGTCGACCTCGTCCGTGAGCACGAGGGCACCGAGATCGACCTCGCCACGATCCCTCAGGAGCCCGAGGTCTACGACCTGCTGTGCGCGGCCGACACCGTCGGCGTGTTCCAGGTCGAGAGCCGGGCCCAGATGGCCACGCTGCCCCGGCTGCGACCGCGCACGTTCTACGACCTCGTGATCGAGGTCGCGCTCATCCGCCCCGGCCCCATCCAGGGCGACTCGGTGCACCCCTACTTGCGGCGCCGCAACGGCCAGGAACCGGTCTCCTATCCGCACCCGATGCTCGAGAGCTGCCTCGAGAAGACCCTCGGCGTGCCGTTGTTCCAGGAGCAGCTCATGCAGATGGCGATCGACATCGCCGGCTTCACCCCTGCCGAATCCGACCAGCTGCGCCAGGCCATGGGGTCGAAGCGCTCGCATGCCCGCATGGCGGCGATGCGCGACCGACTGATCGCCGGCATGGCCGAGCGCGGCATCACGGGCCCGACCGCCGAAGAGCTCGCGACGAAGTTCGAAGGTTTCGCGAACTTCGGCTTTCCCGAGAGCCACTCGGTGAGCTTTGCCTACCTCGTGTACTCGAGCTCGTGGATCAAGCTGCACTACCCGGCCGAGTTCGCGTGCGCGCTGCTCAACGCGCAACCCATGGGCTTCTACTCGCCGCACTCGATCGTGCGCGACGCCATGCATCACGGCGTCGAGGTGCTCGGGCCCGACGTGAACGAGTCGCGCAAGGACTGCACGCTCGAGCCGCGTACGAGCGGCGCCGGGCCGGTCGGTCACCCGCGCCCCGGTTGCCACGCCGATCCGTCGACGCGCGCCATCCGCATGGGCTTGCGGTACGTCCGCGGCCTCGCCGACGCATTGCTCGACCGCATCGACGCCGAACGCGAGCGCGCGCCGTTCGCGTCGCTCCCCGACTTCACCCGCCGCACCGGGGCGCCCACGGACGCCATCGAGGCGCTCGCAACCGCGGGTGCGTTCGGCACCCTGGGCGAGACCCGCCGCAGCGCGCTGTGGGCCGCCGGCGCCCTGCGCGACGCCCGAGCCGACAAGCTGCCCGGGCTCGTCACCGGGGTCGACGCACCGCCCCTGCCGGGCATGACCGAGGTCGAGGAGACGGCGGCCGACTTGTGGGCGACGGGCCTGACCCCCGGCCGGCACCCGGCTCAGTTCGTGCGGGAGCGCCTGACCGATCGGGGTGTCGTCACCATCGAGACGCTGCGCGAGCTGCCGCACCGCACCGTGGTCGAAGTGGCGGGAATCGTCACCCACCGCCAGCGGCCCAGCACGGCCAAGGGCATCGTCTTCGTCAATCTCGAGGACGAGACCGGGCTGCTCAACGTGATCTGCACGACCGACGTGTGGCGACGGTTCCGCAAGGTCGCCCGCATGTCACCGGCCCTGATCGTGCGGGGGATGCTCGAGCGCTACCAGGGCGTGATCAACGTCGTCGCCAGCCGCATCGAGGACCTGCCGCTCACCGCCGCCGACATGGTCCGCTCCCGCGACTTCCACTAACCGGGTTTCGTCGCTCGCCCGTACAGCACGTCGACCGGCAGCTCCGTGATGCCGTTCGTCTCGATGACGTCGAGCACATGCCGGCGAACCGGCTCGTGCGCACGGGCGGGGAGTCGATCGAGCGTCCCTCGCATCCCCGACCCCACCACGATCGTCCAGAACTCTTCGGCGTTCCGGAGCTCGTGCATGGCCGGCTCGCTGATGATCTCGATCACCTCGTCGGGCAAGCCTCCTCCCACCAGTGCCGAACGCAGGTCGGCCGCGTCGGCGACGTGAAGCCACCCGGGGTTCTGGGGCACGAGATCGGGCTCTCGGGCACCGACGGCGTCGAAGAACGCGCTGTACGCGGGCTCGAGGAGCCCGCGCGCCCAGACCGTGATCACCAGCCGTCCACCGGGCTTCACCAGCTCCCAGAGGTCGCGGACGAGGGCTTGCATGTCCGGCACCATGAACAGCCCGAACACGAGGAGCACGGCGTCGAACGAACGCACCGGAAGGTCGAGCTCGCGCATGTCGCCGACCCGCAGCTCGATGTTGGCGAGCCCGGCGCGTTCGGCCTTCGTTCGACAGAGCGCGAGGAGGCCTTCCGACACGTCGACGCCGAGCACGCGGCCGTTCGGCCCGACCTGCTCCGCCGCCGGCAGCACCGAGCTCCCGCTCCCGCAGGCGACGTCGAGGACCCGGTCGCCCGGACGGAGCAACGCGTGGTCGACGCTGCGCCGCCCGAAGCGGACGTGGAACGAGAGCGGCTCGTCGTCGTAGTGGTCGGCGGCGGCGTTGAACGCGGCGCGGGACTGTTCGGCGGCCTCGTCGAGCATGAGTGTCAGGCGTTGCCTGTCGCAAAGAGGGCCACTAGCGACGCCAGCACCAGCGTGATGATCGTGAGGTTGTACGCGAGGTGGGCGCGGGTCGACTCGATGAGGGCCCCGGTCCGGGACCGGGTCTCCTTCCAGCCGTCGAGGTAGCACCGCGTGAGATAGAGCCCACCGATCGAAAGCGCCAGCGCCGCGCCGACGGGGATGCCGACAATGGCGTGCGCCAGGCCGAACACCACCGATCGCCCCAGGTTCACGGCGGTGCCCCGCTCCTCGGCGCCGCGCCGGAACACCCACTCCTCCCGGGCGACGAGCAATGGCATGCCCACGACGAGCAAGCCGATGAAGAACAACGGGACGACCACGGACGCGATCCCGAGGTCCCGGTCGCTGACGCCGACGACCGGGTTGCCCTCGCCGCCGATCGCCGACCACCAGCCGAACGAGAGGACGGGCAGCTGGATCAACACCCAAGCCGTCGCCACGATCAGGGCGACGATGGGGATCGCCCGCACGAAGTGCCGCCAGCGCAGGCCTTGGACCACGCCGAGCGTCTTCCGATGCGAGCCGACGGATGTCCGAGCGGCCTCGAACAGCCGGACGCCGACCACCGCCAGCACGGCCACCGTCAGCAAGTCGAGGACCGTCACCGGGACAGTCTTCCCCAAGCGCGGCGTGAGTCGTCAGCCGTTAGGGTGAGCCGGCCCATGCCGGCGAGACGAATGCCGATGAGCGAACCCCCGAGTAGCAGGTGGTCCGACGCCCGCGCCTCCTTCGGCGCTTCGTCGCCATTGTTCGCTCCGATCCGAGTGGGGTCGGGGCGGGGTTCGTCGCGCTCCTGCTCTCGTCGGGCGGGGATCTTCTCGCCGGGCTGACGCTCGGCGCCATCACCGGCACGCTCGAAGCGCTCCCCGGCCTGCTCGTGCTCGTCCCGGCCGCGATCGGCATGCGCGGGAACATCTTCGGCGGGCTCGGCAGCCGGTTCAGCACGTCGATCCACACCGGCACGTTCCGTCTCTCGCGTCGGCTCGACACGCTGGTCGGGCAGAACGTCGTCGCCTCGCTCGCGCTCTCGCTGTCCATCTCGCTCGTGCTGGCCGTGCTCGCCAAGGCGGTTTCGGTCGCGTTCGGCGTGGCCAATTCGATCTCGATCGTCGACTTCGTCGTCATCTCGGTGGTCGGCGGCATGCTGTCCTCGGTCGTCGTCCTGATGGTCGTGGTCGTGGTCACGACGACCTGCGTGCGGTTCGACCTCGACCTCGACAACGTCTCCACGCCGATCGTCACCGCGGCCGGTGACGTGGTCACGCTGCCGGGACTCTTCCTCGCCACGTATCTCATCGGCATCGCGTGGTTCACGCCGGTGGTCGCCGTGATCTGCGTGGTCGCGGGTCTCATCGGGCTCGTCGTCGGGTTGCGCGCCCGACTGCCGATGCTGCGCAGCATCGTGCGCCAGTCCCTCCCGGTGCTCGCGATCGCGGGAGCGGTCGACGTGATCGCGGGGATCACGATCGAGAAGCGCATCGAGTCCTTCCTGGTGTTTCCGGCGCTCCTCGTCCTGGTGCCGCCGTTCCTGGAAGACGCGGGCGCGCTTGGCGGCATCCTCAGCTCGCGAATCGCCACCAAGCTGCACCTCGGCACGATCGACCTGTCGCGTTCACCGTGGCGGGCCGCCGGCGAGGACGTCCTGCTCGTGTTCGCGTACGCGCTGCCGACGTTCCTGTTCCTCGGGGTGTCCGCCGACATCGTGGCGGCCGTGTTCGACCTGACGAGCCCTGGCGCGCTCGAGATGATCGGGGTGTCCATGCTTGCCGGGGCGTTCGCCACGACGGCGGCGGTTCTCGTCGGGTACTACGGTGCCGTCGCCACCTACCGGCTCGGCCTCGACCCCGACAACCACGGCATTCCCATCGTGACCTCGAGCCTCGACCTCCTGGGAGCGGTGTCCCTGATCCTGGCTATCGTGATCCTCGGCCTGAGTTGAGGCCGGACCTTGATGGACGAAAAACCCCCGAGAAATCTCAAGGCCATGCTCTCGGAGGCGAAAGACGCCTCCGAGCTCATGGTCGACCTCGGCTACGCCGCCCTCTTCTTCGACCACCTCGGCATGGCCGAAGAGGTCGTCGACCTCGACGAGCGGCTCGACGAGCTCGTCCACGAGATGCGCGAGGTCTGCATCCTCGCCGCCCGGTCGCCGCACGACGCCGAGCAGATGTCGAGCGTGCTGCACGTGATCGCGACCATCGAGCAGATCGGCAACGCGGCCGTCGACATCTCGCACATCGTGACGCACCGGCTCGGCATCCCCGCGGTGCTGGTCGCCGACCTCGCCGCCGCCGAGGAGGTGTCGCACCGCGTCCGCGTGCGCGAGAGCTCCGAGCTCGCGGGCCGATCGCTGGCCGACGTCGACCTCCCGGTGAAGGTCGCAATGCGGGTGGTTGCCATCCGGCGCGGCAAGGAGTGGATCATCGACCCGGACGGCGACGAGATCATCTTGCCCGAGGACATCCTCATCCTGCGCGGCCCACCTGACGGCATCGCCGACGTGCGCGCCCTCGCGGGCGCTCCCGAATGGCGACCACCGAGCGCCGGCGACGATCCCACGATCACCGATCTCGACCGTGCCGTCGACGTCCTCGTCGAGATGAAGAACATCTCCGAAGTCGCGGTCGGGCTCGCGTACTCGGCGCTGCTGTTCTACGACCAGAGCCTCGCAGCCGAGGTCAGCCACCTCGAGGACCGGCTCGACGAGATGCGCGAACGTCTCGAGGTCTGGGTGCTGCGTGCCGCGGCCGAGCACATCGACCCGTCGCCGTTGCGTGGTCTCCTGCACCTCGGCAGCGCGGCCGAGGAGCTCGGCGACGCCGCCCGGCAGATGGTGTGGCTCGTGGAGCAGGGCGAGGAGATGCATCCGGTACTCGGTCTTGCACTCGGCGACAGCGACGAGGTCATCGCGCGCGTTCCCGTCGCCGCCGGGTCGCAGCTCGAGGGCCGTAGTCTGCGCGAGGCGAATCTCGAGCTCGAGACAGGCTCCTACCTGCTGGCGATCCGGCGCGCCGGCCGCTACGTCTACCGGCCCCGCGCTCCCGTTCGTCTCGAAGCCGGCGACGAGCTCATCGCCATCGGCCCCGACGACGGCCGTGATCGACTGGCCGAGCTCGCCGGCTTCCATGTCGTCGAGGACGATGACACCGGCGAGATCGAGCTGGTCCGCACGCCCGACGCCACCTAGCCGCCGCGTCGCAACCCGTCCGCGAATGAGCCCTCGGCTACCTTCGCCCTCGTGACCGCGCCGCCGCGTTCGGGCCAGCCCGTTGCGCCCGAGCGGGCATACGAGACGCCAGCGACGGGCCTCACCGAGGGCGACGTCCGAGAGCGCGTCGAACGGGGAGAGACGAACGCCAGCGGCGAGCGCTCGAGTCGCACCTTCGGCGAGATCCTGCGGGCGAACATCTTCACGCGCTTCAATGCCATCTTGGGCGTGCTGCTCGTGGTGATCCTGGCCGTCGGGCATCCGCAGGATGCGTTGTTCGGCATCGTGCTGGTGAGCAACGCGCTCATCGGCATCGTCCAGGAGGTGCGCGCCAAGCGCACCCTCGACCAGCTCGCGGTGCTGAGCGAGCCACGGGTGCGCCTGGTGCGCGACGGCGAGGTGCGCGACGTCGCGGTGGACGACGTCGTGCTCGACGACCTCATCGAGCTCCGCTCCGGTGACCAGATCGCCGCCGACGGCATCGTCCGGGCGACGACCGCGCTCCAGGTCGACGAGTCCCTCCTCACCGGCGAGTCGGATCCCGTCGACAAGGAGACCGGCGAGCACGTGCTCTCCGGCAGCTTCGTCGTCGCGGGCTCGGGCCGCTTCCAGGCGACTGCCGTGGGCGACGAGGCCTACGCCCGCAAGCTCGCCACCGAGGCCCGCCGCTTCGCGCTCGCACGCTCCGAGCTCGTGGATGGCATCAACCGGATCCTGCGCTACGTCACGTGGGCGATCTTCCCCGTCGCCGTGCTCCTGCTCGTCAGCCAGTTCTACGCCCACGACGACTGGCGCGAGGCGGTCAGCGGCACCGTCGCCGGCGTTGTGGGCATGGTGCCCCAGGGTCTCGTGCTGCTGACGAGCGTCGCCTTCGGGGTCGCCGCGGTCGCCCTTGCTCGTCGCAAGGTGCTCGTCCAGGAGCTCCCCGCGGTCGAGGGGCTGGCCCGGGTCGACGTGGTCTGCTTCGACAAGACCGGCACGCTCACCGACGGGAACATCGTGTTCGACCGCGTCGAGCGGCTCGACGATCAGGCGCCGGTCGAGGCCGCGCTCGGGGCGCTCGCGTCCGACGAGGACCGCAACGCGACACTGAACGCGATAGCGGCAGCGTTCCCGACGACGGACTCCTGGCGACGGACCGGGTTCGTCCCGTTCTCGTCGGCACGCAAATGGAGCGCGGCGACGTTCGGCGACCATGGCACGTGGGTGCTCGGTGCACCCGAACTGGTGTGGGCCGGGCGCGACGGCGAAGTCGCAGAGAAGGCCGAAGCCTTCGCCGGCACGGGTCAACGGGTGTTGCTCCTCGCGCGGACCGACGCGCCGCTCGAGGGCGAGAGTCTGCCGGCGGGAATGCATCCGGCCGCCCTCGTGCTGCTCGAGGAGCAGGTGCGCTCCGATGCCGCCGAGACCCTGGCGTACTTCGCGCAGCAGGGCGTGGCGTTGAACGTCATCTCCGGCGACAATCCGCACACCGTCGGGGCCGTCGCGGCGCGCGTCGGCATGCCGCACGCCGACCGGCCGTTCGACGCCCGCGACCTTCCCGAGGACCTCGACGAGCTCGGGGAAACGCTCGAGCGACACTCGGTGTTCGGTCGCGTGACGCCGCACCAGAAACAGGACATGGTGAAAGCGCTGCAAGGGCGCGGCCACACGGTCGCGATGACGGGCGACGGTGTCAACGACGCGCTGGCATTGAAGCTCGCGGACATCGGCGTCGCGATGGGATCGGGCGCGCCGGCGACGCGCGCCGTCGCGCAGCTGGTGCTTCTCGACAGCGAGTTCTCGACGATGCCCGGTGTCGTGGCCGAGGGTCGGCGGGTCACTGCCAACATCGAGCGGGTCGCCAACCTGTTCATCACGAAGACGGTCTGGGCGACGCTGCTGGCCATCGCCGTCGGCCTCGCCTTCTGGCCATACCCGTTCCTTCCTCGGCACCTCACGATCGTTGACACGCTCACGATCGGTATCCCGTCGTTTTTCCTGGCGCTGGCGCCGAACCTGCGGCGCTACGTCCCGGGGTTCGTCGACCGGGTCTTCCGTTTCACGATCCCCGCCGGGACCATCGCCGCGGTCGCCACGTTCTCGGCGTTCGCGCTGGCGCGCTTCGACGACGTCCCACTCACGCAGCAGCGGACGGCCGCGACGCTTGTGATGCTCATGATGAGCTTGTGCGTGCTCGTGATCCTCGCCCAGCCGTTGACGTGGCGCAGAGTCGTCCTCGTAGGCCTGATGATCGCCGGCTTCGCGTTGCTGTTCCCGAACGAATCGGTGCGCGAGTTCTACGACCTCAAGCTGCCGAGCGACGTCCTGACCGGGACGCTGCTGATCGGCTTCGTGGGCGTGGCGGTGCTCGCCGGCGGGTGGGAGGTTGCCCGTCGTCTGGGCCGAGGCCCGGCCGCCGCCGTGCAGGCGGGGACCGTCACAGCCAGTCGCGCCGCTTGA
>DATFPZ010000372.1:0-2503 GCA_035264545.1 Acidimicrobiia bacterium | reverse complement strand
GGCGCCGTCAGCTCGTCGACCGCGAACCGCTCCACGAGCAGCTCCGGCGACGAGGCCTGTACGAATCGTCCGCACACGCACTGATCCTACGGTCGCCGTCGCAAGCTCCGGCTTTGCAGCGACGGTCGGCAAAGCCGCCGCCGCCGCCGCGACGGCACCGAGCCGGCAGTGGCTCCGCCGTGCCTCAGGTCACGTTGATTCCGGATGGCGGGACCCTCATAATCAGACCGAACGGTCGGTTTTTCAAGAGGGAGCCATGACGACTACCCCCCGACTCCGCAAGGGAGAGGCCACCCGCCGCTTGATCCTCGAGCGCGCGGCGCCGGTCTTCAACAAGCGGGGGTACGCCGGCGCCTCGATGAGCGAGCTCGTCGAGGCCACTGGCATCGAGAAGGGCGGCATCTACAACCACTTCGGCAGCAAGGAAGAGCTCGCCGTCGACGCCTTCGACTATGCGATCTCGCTCATCGTCGACGGCTACGCCGCCGCCCAGGAGGGCAAGGTCGGGCTCGACCGCCTCGTGGCGATCATCCAGATCTTCAGCGACTGGTCCGGACACCCGCTCGTCGCCGGCGGGTGTCCGATCATGAACACCGCCATCGAGGCGGACGACACCAACCCCCCGCTCGCCGCTCGGGCGCGCGCCGCCATGGACTCCTGGCATCGCCTCATCGGCTCGATCGTGAAGGACGCCAAAGCTCGGGACGAGATCGATGACGACGTCGATCCGTACGAGCTCGCCACCCTCGTGACCTCGACGCTCGAAGGCTCGCTGATGCTCAGCAAGTTGTTCGACGACCCCGCCTACAAGCACCGCGCAGTCGCGTCGCTCACCGAGCACGTCGAGAGTCTGCGCACGACGCCTCGCCAACGGAAACGGAGGGCAAACCGATGACGACCACCGAAGACCGCAGCCGCATCGTGACCTGGGACGACCCTGTTGCAAGTTGGAAGGCAGCCAGTGGCCTCGGCGGCATCGAGGTCTTGCGCGCCATCGAAGGGGGCGACCTTCCCGCGCCTCCCGTGGCGCGCCTCCTCGGCATCGAAGTCGAACAGGTGAGCGAAGGCCTCGTCACGTTCGCGTTCGAGCCGGCCGAGTACCACTACAACCCGCTCGGCACCGTGCACGGCGGGATCCTCACGACCGTGCTCGATAGCGCCATGGGCTGCGCCGTCCACAGCCGGCTGCGCGCCGGCGTCAGCTACACGACGCTCGAGCTGAAGGTGAGCTTCCTACGGCCCGTGCGCGTCACGACCGGGCGCGTCCGCGGCGAGGGGAAGGTCGTTCACCTCGGCGGACGTGTCGCAACCGCCGAGGCCCACCTGGTCGACGGTGACGGCGCGCTGTACGCCCACGCCACGAGCACGTGCCTGATCTCGCCTCCCGACGCGCGGACCGCCGACGCCGGAGCAGCCTGATGGCCGCGGTCGAGCAGCCGCACATCGAGCCCGAGGCCGGACCGGGCCGTGTCGTCCACCTCGACGACGGGTCAGCCGTCATGATCCGCCCCATCGAGCCCGCCGACGCGTACCCGCTGCTGCGCATGTTCGACCGGCTCTCCCCCGAGTCGATCTACCACCGGTTCTTCTCACCGATGCCGCGGCCGCGCCGCGCTGCGTTGCTGCACCTGGCCGGGCTCGACCACGAGCTCCACGAGGCATTGGTCGCGCAAGTGGGCCGGGAGATCGTCGCGGTGGCCCGGTACGACGGCCGTCCGGGTGAGGACGACGCCGAGGTCGCCGTGATCGTGGACGACGAGTGGCAGAACCGCGGCCTCGGGACCCGGCTGCTGCACCATCTGGCACGCGTCGGCCACCGGCGCGGCCTGGTGGCGTTCCGCGCCACGGTGCTGGGCGAGAACCGCCGCGCCCTCCCCTTCCTGCGCCGCCTCTCCCCCGCCGCCGACGTCCGGTTCCGAGACGGCGAATACGAGGTCTACGCGCCCTTTCGTGGCCGCGCCGCCGACCGCGATCGAGGCCCGTCGGCGACGCGGTAGACGACGCGCGCTCCCGGCCAGACCTCGTCGTTGGCGTGCCCACCGGCCGGGCAATATTCCGACCTTTTCACTCGACTTTTCGTCCGCCCCTGGTACCTTGAGGCGAAAGAGCCAGAGCACGAGCCACAGGAGAGGCAGCCATGTCACTTCGCCTGGGAGACACCGCTCCCGACTTCACCGCCGAGACCACCGAAGGCACGGTGAACTTCCACGATTACCTCGGCGACAGCTGGGGCCTGCTGTTCTCGCATCCGAAGGACTTCACGCCCGTGTGCACGACAGAGCTCGGCGCGATCGCGAAGCGCAAGTCGGAGTTCGACCAGCGCAACGTCAAGCTGATCGGCGTCAGCGTCGACCCACTCGAGTCGCACAAGGGCTGGTCCAAGGACATCGAGGAGACGCAGGGCGCAGCGCCGAACTTCCCCATGATCGCCGACCCGGATCGCAAGGTCGCCGACCTCTACGACATGATCCACCCGAACGCCAGCGACACCGTGACCGTCCGG
>DATFPZ010000371.1:0-3093 GCA_035264545.1 Acidimicrobiia bacterium | reverse complement strand
GCGCGACGGCGGCGTCCGTCTCTTGCTCTCCGACTCCACCAACGCCGAGCGACCCGGCTTCACGCCGTCCGAGTCGACCGTGGGTGAGGCCATGCGGGACCTGTTCCGCGACAACCCGGATCGCAGGTTCATCGTCGCCTGTTTCGCCTCGCACCTCCATCGCGTCGAGCAGGTCGCCCGGGCCGCGCTGGCGTCCGGCCGGCAGATCGCGTTCCTCGGCCGTTCGATGGCGCAGAACGTGACGATCGCGCGCGAGATGGGCCTCCTCGACGTGCCCGCTGGGCGCGTGGTCGACATCGAGGACACGTCAAGGTTCGCGCCCGGCGAGATCTGCATCATCTGCACGGGCTCGCAGGGCGAGCCGCTCAGCGCCCTGTCGCTGATGGCCGCGCACGAGCACAAGTGGGTGAAGGTCAGCGAGGACGACATCATCGTGATCTCGGCTCACGCCATTCCCGGCAATGAGGCCAACGTGTCGCGCGTCATCGACGCGTTTCATCGCACGGGCGCAGATGTCGTCCATGGCGGGACGTCACCCGTGCACGTCTCCGGTCATGCCTCGCGCGAAGAGCTCAAGTTCATGCTGAACCTGACCCGGCCGGAATGGTTCGTTCCCGTCCACGGCGAATACCGGCACATGGTCCACCACGCCCGTCTGGCGCGCGACGTCGGGCTGGGCCACGACCGCGTCGTCGTCTGCCAGGACGGCGACGTCCTCACGCTCGGGCCGAACGGCATGGACGTCGACCGGCGATCGGTGCCGGCCGGCTATCTCTACGTGGACGGCATCGTCGGCGACGTGGGCCACGGTGTGTTGCGCGACCGTCGCAGCCTCGCCGAGGAAGGTGTCGTCGTCGTGATCGTGACCGTCGATGCCACCACGGGCGAGGTCGTCACCGGGCCCGAGATCGTGACGCGCGGCTGGGTCTACGCACCCGAGGCCGACGAGCTGCTCGAGGACGGCAAGGCCGCGGTGCTCGCTTCGCTGGCCGAGGCGGCCGGGGAGGGCGCCACGGACTTCGAGACGATCCGCCGGCACGCGCGGCGCGCCCTCGGCCGGTTCATCAACGAACGGACGAAGCGGCGCCCCGCCATCATCCCCGTCGTCATGGAGGTGTGAGCTCGGACGTGGCCACGATCCGCGACTGGTCGAACTTCATCGCCGGGCGTGTCGCCGTCGTGACCGGTGGGGGCGGGGGCGTCGGTCGCGCCATCTGCATCCAACTCGCCCGCGCAGGCGCCGAGGTGTGGGTCAACGACCTGTACCGCGACCGCGCCGAGAAGGTCGTCCGCGAGATCGAGGAGGAGGGCGGCACCGCCCACCCCGTCGTCGCCGACGTGACCGACCGCGACGCAGTTCCGGGGATGGTCCGCGACACCGGCCCCGTCGACATCCTCGTGAACAACGCCGGCATCCCGCCCGAGGGCATCACCGTGAAGACCTTCGTCGAGACTGGCCCCGACGAGTGGGACCCGCTCATCCGTCTCAACCTCGCCGCCGTCCTCGGTGTCACCCGCGCCTACGTGCCGGCGATGATCGAGCGGTCGTGGGGAAGGGTCCTGACGATCGTCTCAGACGCCGGCCGGCGCGGCGAGCGCAAGCAGGTCGTGTACGGCGCGGCCAAGGCCGCCGCCATGGGCTTCTCGCGCGGCCTGGCCGCCGAGGTCGGCCCGCACGGCGTGACCGTCAACTGCCTGTCGCTCGGGACCATGAAGCACGGCCTCCTCGAGGAGGCGATCGAGCGTCAGCCCGAGCTCGAGGCGCGCCTCGCCAAGGCGTACCCTGCCGGCCGCATCGGTCGGGTCACGGATCCCGCGCCCCTGGCCGTCCTGCTGTGCAGCGACGCCGCCGAGTGGATCACCGGCCAGGTGTACCCGGTCGACGGGGGCTATTTCCCCGCGCTGTAGCCCAACTCCTCCTGCCTCGTCCCCGCCGCCGGGAGTGGCGAGGTATCCAGGTGAGTCTGGTGAGGCTGGTGTTACTGTCGAGGCGCTATGGCTGCGCCCGCGCGCACGCGCCGTCGGAAGCCCGCCCCCAAGCGCCGTCGCAACGGTCGCCGGCGCGCTCCGGCGCGCCCGACCGCCTGGGAGCGCAGTCGCGAAGCAGCCCGACGCCAGCTGCGGGGCCACCGCGCCGACGCGCTGGCGGTGGCGCTCGTCGTCGTCGGCGTGCTCACCCTGCTCGGGCTCGCCTCGGACCTGGCCGGATCGGTCGGGAGCTTCCTCGCCGACGGCAGCGCCACCGTGCTCGGCCGGGGCCGGATCGTCTTCCCGCTGGCGTGCTTCGGCTTCGCGGTGCTGCTGTTCGCCGGATACCGGCCCCGAGATCTGGGCGCCGACGACGTCGACGACGAGGGCGCCGACGAGGACGACGAGACGCGGGCGCCGGCGCCGCTGCGCATCGGTCTGGGGATCGTGCTCGTGATGCTGGCCGTCGTCGGGTTCCTCCACCTCGCCGGTGGGAGCCCGTCGGTCGATTCGTCGGACGGGCTGCGCAACGCCGGCGGTCTGCTCGGCGCCGCCGTGGCCTCGCCGCTCGCGGCCGTCGCCGGCGTCGTCGGCACCGGCGTCATTCTCATCGGCGTCGGGCTGCTCGGGCTCCTGCTCGCGCCGGGCGTCCCGATGCGGCGCGTCTTCGACGCGATCGCGGCGGGAGCGCGCTGGGTGGCGGCGGCCTTGAGCGAGCTGTTCCAGTTCGGCGGGACCGAGGCCGGAGACGCGGCGCTCAAAGAGCCCGAGCCGCGCGTCGGGGTCGAGTCCGCCGACGAGTTGGACGATGACGACGTCGACCCCTTGGACGAGCTCGAGCCGGAGCCGGGGCCGCCCGACGAGGTCGTCCACGCCGAGCCACCGGCGCGCACGACCGTCGAAGCCGGCGGGCAGGTGGCGATCGACCTCGGTCCCGGGTACCGACCCGGCTCGTGGAAGCTCCCGCCCGCCAACGTGCTCAAACGCGGCACGAAGCACGAGATCGACCGCCGCTTCGTCGAGGAGGGCGGCAAGGTGCTCGAGGCGACGCTCGCCGAGTTCGGCGTCGTCGCCAAGCTCTCCGGCATGACCGTCGGTCCCACGGTGACCCGGTACGAGCTCGAG
>DATFPZ010000370.1:0-6236 GCA_035264545.1 Acidimicrobiia bacterium | reverse complement strand
GACCGGTGTGAACACGCCCGCTCCTGCACCGCCGCCCACCGAGCCGCCACTGTCGGCGCCTGCGAGCAGCAGCGGCGCGAGCCCGCCGTCATCGAGCACGAGCACGACCACGACCACGGCGGAACCGGCGCAGCAGGGGTTGGGCCTCGGCCACGGGTTGGCGGCGGCGGTGGCGACGCTGGCGGTGGCTTTCATCGTGCGCCGGCGACGGGCGCTTGCCGTCCTCATCGCGATCGTGGTGCTCGTCGGATCCGCCTGCGCGCCGACGAAGGACGGAGGCACCGGCGCACGGCCGATCCCGGACGCGATCGTCGCCCGGTCGAGCTGGGCGCCGGACCTTCCGTGGAACTGGAACGCCTGCCCGGGCGGGCCGGACTACGCGTCCCATATGAGCACCGCGATCGTGCATCACACGGTCAACTCCAACGGCTACGGGCCCGGTGACAGCGTTGGCATCATGCGCGGCATCTGGGCGTATCACGTGCAGTCGTTGGGCTACTGCGACATCGCGTACAACTTCATCATCGACAACTACGGCGTGCCGTACGAAGGCCGCTTGGGCGGCATCGACCAAGCGGTCATCGGCGCGCATTCGCTGGGCTACAACACCGGGACGACGGGCATCGCGATGCTGGGGACCTTCAGCTCGGTCATCCCGTCGAACGGCGCGCTGGGCACCTTGGAGAACCTCATCCGGTGGAAGCTCTACATCCACGGCGACAACCCGTTCGACGACCCGGCAGCCGACATTCTCGGGCACCGCGACGTCTACGCGACCGAGTGTCCAGGACAAGCGTTGTACGACTACCTCCCGTACACGCGTCACTTCGTCAAGCAGTACTGGTAGCGCGCGCCCCGGATTCCGGATCTAGCCGCGCCCGCGGCCTCCGACGACCCTGACTCCCTGGTCGGCTCGCGCCAGGAGCTCGCGATCGCCCGAGTTGTCGCCGTAGGCCCACACGAACGCGGGCCGGGCGTCAGGGGCAGTCGCCCCGAGCCACTCGTCGAGCCGTCGCACCTTTTCGGCGCCGCGCACGTTGGGTCGGACGAGCTCGCCCGTCAGCCGCCCGTCGTCGCCGACGGCGAGCTCGGTGGCGAGCACGGCCGCGAACCCGAGGCGCGCCGCGATCTGGTCGAGATAGCTGGTGAACGAGGCGGACACGATCACGAGCTCGTGCCCTTGGTTCCGGTGCCACGCGATCCGTTCCACGACGTCGGACCGCAGGTGCCGGGCGACGACGTCGTCGGCGAACTGGGCCGCCACGCCGGCGATCCGCCCGGCTTCGTAGCCGGTGAGCGTGTGCCGCACGAGCGCGACCTTCGCCGCGTCCCGCCGTTCGTCGTCGACGGCAGCCCGGACGAGGCGGGGGCTGATCGCGAGCAACGCCCGGGTGAGCCGCATGCGCCCGACCACCGCGCGCAGGAACGGCACCACGTTGTCGCGCGTCGAGATGGTCTTGTCGAAGTCGAACGCCGCGACGACACGCTCGCCGCGGCGCGGCGCCTCGTGCATCCTCAGAGCGGGAGCTTGCGGAACAGCGGGCGGGGCACGTGCCGCAACGCCGCCATCACCCAGCGCAGCGTGGGTGGTACCCACACGATCTCGGATCCGCGCTCGAGGCCCCGGACGATCGCCTCCGCGACCGCCTCCGGCGTCGTCGCCAGCGGCGCGGGATCCAGGCCCTCGGTCATCTTCGTGTGCACGAAGCCCGGTCGCACGATCATCACCGACGCTCCCGTGCCCACGAGCGCGTCGCCGAGGCCCTGGAAGAACGCGTCGAGGCCCGCTTTCGTCGAGCCGTACACGAAGTTCGACCGGCGGGCCCGCTCGCCGGCGACGGACGAGAGCACCACGAACGTCCCGTGCCCCTGGGCCCGCAGCCGGTTCGCGACCGGGACGGCGACCCCGACCGGATCGAGGTAGTTCACGCGGGCGATCTCGACGGCGGCGGCGCCGTCCCGCTCGGCTCGGCTCTGTTCGCCGAGCACGCCGAACGCGATCAGCACCACGTCGAAGTCACCGAAGCGGTCGAACACGCCGTCGACGAACGCGTCGTGCGTATCGAGGTCATCGCCGTCGAACGGCACCGCCTCGATCGTCACGTTCGGGCGCCCGCCGGCGAGTTGTCGGAGCTCCTTCACCTCGGCGTCGAGGGCGTCGGGCCGCCGCGCCGCGAGCACCACAGTCGTCGTCCGTCGCGCCACGAGCTCGCGCACCGTGGCGAGCGCGATCTCCGAGCCGCCCCCGAGGACGAGCACGGACTGCACCGAGCCGAGTGAGTCCTTCACGTCCGTGTCACAGCAGCCCGATGCGGCGGGCCAGGTCGGACTGCAGGACGTTCGACGGATCGACGCGCGCCCGGACCTCCCGCAACCGGTCCAGGTGTGGGTACATCACCGGGACGAGCTCGGGACGCACCCGCGAGTCCTTGGCGAAGTAGACGCGCCCGCCCGCGTCGGCGACGAGGCGGTCGAGCTCGTCGAGGAGCGGGGCCAGGCCGCGCGGCCCGGCCGGGATGTCGAGCGCAAGCGTCCAGCCCGGGGTCGGGAACGACAGTGGGCCGGGGTTGCCGGGCCCGAAACGCTTGAGCACGGCGAGGAACGACGGGCACTGCGCGCCGCTCAGCTTCTCGATCGTGCGGCGGACGGTCTCGTGCTCGTGGTCGGGAACGACGTACTGGTACTGAACAAACCCACGGCTCCCGTACATGCGGTTCCAGTCGCGCACGCCGTCGAGCGGGTGGAAGAACGACCGGATCGACTCCACGTGGCCGCGCTGCTCGTGGGGGTAGTGCCGGAACCAGGCCTCGTTGAACGCTCGCATCGTGAGCCGGTTCACCAGGCCCTTCGGCACCCACGGCGGCGCGGCGAATCGCGTGTGCGGCTCGTACTGGCGGGCCGTGCTGCGTCGCCGCGGCGGCAGTTGCTCGAGCGGCGTGTGGTCGCCGCGCAGCAGCACCGATCGGCCGAGCGCGGCGCCGCTGGACAGGCAGTCGATCCACGCGACCGAGTACCGGTACGCGTCGTCGCCGCTCCGGAACCGGGCCATCGCGTCGTCGAGATCCGACGCCCGCTCGGTGTCGACGGTGACGAACGCGGTGTCGATCGAGATCAGCCGGAAGGTCACCTCGGTGATGACGCCGGTGAGGCCCATCCCGCCCGCCGTGGTCCAGAAGAGCTCGGCGTCATCGTGGGGCCCGACACTGTGAACGCCTTTCGGCGTGCGCAGTGTGATGCGCTCCACGTGGTTGGCGAAGCTGCCGTCTACGTGGTGGTTCTTGCCGTGGATGTCCGCCGCCAGGGCGCCGCCCACCGTGACGTAGCGGGTACCAGGCGTCACTGGGACGAACCAGCCGCGGGGAATGAGCAGGCGAAGCAGCGTGTCGAGACTCGCGCCCGCCTCGACGCGGATCACGCCCCGGTCGAGATCGAGGTCGAGCACGCGGTCGAGTCCAGTGGCGTCGATCACCGAACCGCCGGCGTTCTGGGCCGCGTCGCCGTAGCTGCGTCCGAGGCCACGGGCGATCGCCCCCCGCCGGCCCGGGTGCTCGAGGACGTCCTCGACGTCGTCCACCGTCTCGGGTGAGACGACGCCGGCTGCTGTGGGCGCGGTCCGCCCCCATCCCGTCAGCAGCCGTCGGGGCTCGGGTGTCGCGGGTTCAGCCGGCATGGACTCCGACGGCGAAGCACGCCAGCCAGACCACGCCGAGCAGCTGGAGCATGCGGTCGCGCAGCACGACCTCCTCGGGCGCTCCGCCGCCTCCCTGCTCGACCGTGAGCGCGTACCGGAGGATGGCGAGCACGAACGGGACGATCGACAAGCGGAACCAGAACGTATTGCCCACCTCGGCGGCGCGCTCGAACGCCCACAGCGCGTATCCGGTGATCGCGACGCCCGATGTGACCGCGCGCACGTAGTTGAGGAAGGAATCCGAATAGTCGCCAAGAGTCTGTCGATGCCCGGATGACGACTCGCCGAGCTCGGCCAGCTCGGCGTGGCGCTTGCCGGCGACGATGAACAGCGAGCCGGCGCCGACGACGATGAGGAAGAAATTCGAGAGGGGGACGTCGGTCGCGTAGCCGCCCGCGATGGCGCGCAGGCCGAAGCCGGCCGCGATGCAGCCGAGGTCGAGGACGGGCTCGTGCTTGAGCCAGAGCGTGTACGACACCGTGACGACGACGTAGGCAGCGACCACGGCGGTCAGGCGGCCGTTGTTCAGCGGCGCCGAGATGGCCAGCGCGAGCACGAGCAGGACGGCTGCCGTGACCTTGGCCTGCGCAGTCGTGATGAGCCCCGCCGCGATGGGACGGTTCCGCTTCGTCGGGTGCTGGCGATCCGCCTCCGCGTCCATCGCGTCGTTCAGGAAGTACGTGCCGCTCGCGGCGAGGCAGAACGCGGCGAACGCGATCAACGTGCGTCCGAGCTGGTCGGGCTCGGTGAGCACACCCGCCGCGCCGGGCGCCGCGAACACCAGCACGTTCTTCACCCACTGCTTCGGCCGCGCCTCGCGCAGGAAGCTGCGGGCGATTGAGGGCCGGCGACCGGTCTCCGGCGCCACGGCTCCGGGCGTCGGTGCCGGCCGCTCGGAGGCGACGGACATCGCCCGCCAGCGTACTTGTATGCGTCCTCTACGCTTCGGCGGCGCGGCGGCGGCGGCTTTGCCGACCGTCGCCGCAGAGCCCGAGCTTGCGAGGGCGAGGAGGTTTGATGACTGCGGCGCCGCGGAAGGTGTACACGCGTACCGGTGACGACGGCACCACCGGGCTGTTCCACGGCGGGCGAGTCGAGAAGGACGCGCCCGGTCCCGCGGCGTACGGCGACGTCGACGAGGCCGTCTCCGCGCTCGGTCTCGCCCGGGCCCTCACGGAAGCCGGGACGGAGCTCCACGCGCTGCTGCTCCGCCTGCAGCGCGAGCTGTTCGTCGCCGGCGCCGAGCTCGCGACCGACCCAGGCAAGCGCGACCGGCTCGAGCCCGGCATCTCGCGCGTGACGCCCGAGATGGTCGCCGCCCTCGAACCGGTCATCGACGATGTCACGACCCGCTTCGATCCTCCGCAGGAGTTCGTGCTCCCGGGTGAGAACCAGCTCGCCGCCGCCCTCGACCTGGCTCGCACCGTCGTCCGTCGCGCCGAGCGCCAGGCGGTCGCCGCCCGCGACGCCGGCTGGCTCGACGACAGCCAGGTCGTCCCGTACCTGAACCGACTCGCCGACCTCGTCTACACGCTGGCACGCTGGCAGGAGCACGGCTTTCGCCCCGTCCGCACCGACGATCGGAACTGAGCACCCACAGGAGGCGCTCGTGTCGCTCACGTTCACCCTCTCTGCTTCGCCCGTCGATCGCGTCGAAGCCGACCTGCTCGCCGTGCCCGTCGGCGCCGGCCGCGCGCTCGGGCCGGGAGCGGCGGCGGTCGACGCCGCCCTCGACGGCGACCTTGCCGCGTTCATGACCGAGGCCGACTTCGAGGGCAAGGCGGGCCAGACGCTGGCGGTGCCGACTCGCGGCCGTCTTCGCGCCGCCGCCGCGATGCTCGTGGGCGTGGGCGCGTTCGACGAGGTCAACGCAGACGGTGTACGACGCGCCGCTGCGGCCGTCGCCCGCAAGGCGACGAAGGCGGCGTCGGTGGCGACGACGCTCGTCGACCTTGCCGACGCGGCCGGGATCGAACGTCCCGTCGCCGCGCAGGCGCTCGCCGAGGGCTTCGCGCTCGGCTCGTACCAGTTCCTCAAATACAAGGGCGATGGCGACGCGACCCGCCTCTCGAAGGTGGTCGTCGTCGGCCGGGCGAACGCACGCGTCGAAGCCGCGCTCGACCGCGGCGCAACTGTGGCTGCCGCCGTCACCTGGGCGCGCGACATGGTGAACGAGCCGTCGGGCGCCAAGTCGCCGGCGGCGTTCGCCGACGCGGCGAAGAAGCTCCTGCGCGGCAAGGGCGTCACGGTGAAGGTGATGAGCGAGGCGGAACTCAAGGCCGAAGGGCTCGGCGGCGTGGTGGGCGTCGGTCAGGGTTCGGGCAATCCGCCCCGGCTCGTCAAGGCGACGTACTCGCCGCAAGGTAGGAAGGGCTCGGTCGCGTTCGTGGGCAAAGGAGTGGTCTTCGACTCCGGCGGTCTGTCGCTCAAGACGTCGAGCGGCATGGAGACGATGAAGACCGACATGTCCGGCGCGGCGGCGGTGCTGGCGGCGATGTCGGTGCTGAAGGAGCTCGGCGTCAAGGCCAAGGTGACCGCGTACGTG
>DATFPZ010000369.1:0-5102 GCA_035264545.1 Acidimicrobiia bacterium | reverse complement strand
TGCGAGTACGCATCCACGCTGGAGCCGCGTGCGGGCATGGTGAACCCGGGACGGATCGCCAGCGAGAGGACGAACTCGCCGTCGTGGCGCAGCTCGCAGCGGGCGATCGGCCCGGCGAGGTCGAGCTCGATGTCGGCGAGGAACTTCGGGAAACCCCAGATGCCGCGGCCCGCCTCGAGCGTGAACTCCTGGTTCACCGGCAGCTGGTGGATGAACGCGCCGAGGAAGCCGCGGGCGACCTCGGCGGCCTTCGTGACCGCCGACGCCGGCTCCATCCCCTTGTGACGAACGAGGAACGCCACCGCGAACTCGTGGTACGGGCCGAGATCGCTGTCGAGGTAGCGCATGAACGCGAGCGAGCACACCGCCCGGCCCGGGAGTGGTTCCGCGACCTCGAGGCCGGAATACCCGATGAGATCCTGCGCCGCAGTCGCCGGCACCAGGAACGACGCCATGTGCGCGCTCGCATCCCGCACCTCGACCGGGATCGTGACCTCGTGACCTTGGATGGTGTAGCGCGACGCGCGGCTCATGGCTCTCCCCCCGACTCGATCCAGAGCGCCGCCACCGCCTGCGGCGTGAGCGCCGGCAGCTCGAGCTGCCTCGCCTCGGCCAGGCGCTCCATCGCCTCGAATCGACGACGAAACCGTACCGCCCAGCCCCGTAACGCCGACTCGGCGTCGACACCGCCCGACCGGGCGAGGACGATCGCGGCCGCCAGCAGGTCGCCGAGCTGGGTCTCGAGGTCGCGGCTGTCGTCGGTGCGGAGCTCGGCGAGGACGGCTTCCAGCCGCCGGAGCGCGTCGTCGCGTCCGCCGGGATCGAGGCCGACCGACGCCGCCTTGCGCATCAGCTTGTGCGCGTACAGCAGCGACGGGAGCCCCGGAGTGATGCCCGCGACGATCGAAGTCGCGCCCTTCTCGTCCTTCTTGATCTGCTCCCAGTTCCGCATCACGTCCGACGAGGTCGCCGCGTCCGTTTCCCCGAAGACGTGCGGATGGCGACGGACGAGCTTGTCGTGGATGCCGCGGGCGACGCCGGCCATGTCGAACGCGCCCGCCTCCTCGGCGAGCACGGCGTGGAAGATCACCTGGTACAGCAGGTCGCCGAGCTCGTCCTCGAGGGCGCGGTACGCGCCGGCGGGTACGTCGCCGGCGGGCGCGTCGGGCGGCAATGCCTCGACGCCCTCCACCACCTCGTACGCCTCCTCGAGCAGATAGCGCGTGAGCGAGTGGTGCGTCTGGTCGGCGTCCCAGGGACATCCGCCGGGTCGGCGCAGACGCTCGGCCAGTCCGAGCAGCCGCGCGAGCTCGCGGGCGGCCGCGCTCACACCGCTGTCGACGAGCAGGGCGGTGAGATGGTCAGGCTCGACGTCGCGATCGAGGTCGGCGAGCACGACCGTGCGCACATCCTCGTCGTCGAGGCCGAGATGCTGCAGCACCGTCACCGGCGCGTCGGCGGGAAGGACCTCGAGGAGCACCAACTTCACGTCCGAGAGCAACAGGCGCGTGTCGCACTGCGCGATGAGGACCGGCCCGCCGGCGACCGCGTCCTCGGCCGTGAGGTGACGGGCGTCGGCGAGGCGGGCGCCCGTCATCGGGTCGACACCGAGGCGGGCCCACGCCAGCTCGGCGAACGAGAGGCCGGGCACGAGCTCGAGCACGATGTCGCCGCGCGTGGCGGCCGCACGCAGGAGCTCGACGCTGCGCTCCGCGACCGCCGGATTGCCGGGCACGGCGTACACCACCTCGCCGGCGGTGGCGGCGACGTCGAGGAGCTCGGCGGCGATGCGGTCGTAGACGTCGTCGAGGTCGCCGGCGGCGTCGTAGTCGTCATCGAAGCTGCGGAGCTCGAGACCGGTCGCGGTCAGGTCGCCGACGGCGGGATGCCGGGACGTGCGGACGTACCGGTTCGGCGTCTGCTCGAGCGCGCGGCGCGCGGCAGGGAGGAGGAGGTCGGCGCCCGCCGGCCCGAGGCCGACGACCACGATGCGGCCGCCCACGGCTACGGCACCGGCTCCGGGGTTGTGGTTGTCGTCGCCGTGGGCTGGCGGGGCGCGCCGCGAGGCGGCTCGACACTTCCGCGCCCGTCGCGCACGACCCAGCGCCCGTACCGCGGATCGACGTCCACGTCGGCGCGGGCGACCCTCGCGTCCAGCTGGCGCTGCGCTTCGGGTGACTGCTGCTCGAGACGCTGTCGGAGCGCACCCTCGAGCAGCTCGAACGGGATCGTGTCGCGCACGATGATGACGTGCCAACCGAACCGGGTCTGGACCGGCGCCGACACCTGGTTCAGCGGGAGCGAGGCAGCGGCCTGCTGGAACTGCGGGTCGAGCTGCTGGCCGTCGATGCAGCCGAGCGCGCCGCCGTCGATGGCCGAGCTTCTATCGGTCGATTGCTGGCTGGCGAGCTGCTCGAAGCTCGTACCCGCTCGGACCTGAGCCGCGAGCCCTGCCGCCAGCTGCTGGCTCGGCACGAGAATGTGCGACACGAAGCGACTCGACGGGCACTGCTGTCGGAGCTGGGCGATCGCGGTGTCGTACGCAGCGCGGACGTCGGCGTCGGTCGGGGCGGCGCCGGTCGCACGGAGCAGCGCCTGTTGGCGGGAGAACCGCGCGTCCGCGCGGTCACGGAACCACCCCGGGAACTGCGCGAACACCTGCGGCCCGAAGAAGTTCTCGGCCTGCGCCTGCCCGGCGCGCCGGTCCGCCGCCGTCACGGTGATGTGCCGCCGTCGCACTTCACGGTCGACGACGGGTTGCTCGGCGATCTGTGTGAGCCAGATCGTGCTGCCGCTCGACTTGATGGTGCCGTCACTCGAGCTGACCTGACTCTTCAGGCCGGGATTGTCGGCGATGGCCTGCAGCTCGTCGTCGACCGACGATCGCGAGATCTCGCTCCCGTTCACGGTCAAGGCCGCCGGGCGCACTGCCGAGCAGCCGGCGATGGCCGTCAGGGTCACGACACCGGCGAGCGCGACCGAGCTGCGCAGGAGGGTTCTCACGGCGCGGCGGATGATAGTCACCCCACCGAAACCGAAGGTTTCGGTGGGGACCCCGTGGGCGGCGCGGCTTCGTCGGCGGGAACCAGCTCCCCGAGCAGCTCGACGAGCGCTGCGCACAATGCGGCCCCCGATCCCGAGACCGGGATCGCGACCTCGCCGTCGGCCTTGGCCACCGCGCCGGGCACGAGCCGCCGCAGCCGGATCTTCTCGGACTCCCGCAACTCGAGGCCGGTGAGGCGCGCCACGCCCCGCTGGACCGAGAGACTGCGCACACCCGTGCGCACACACTCGGCACGCAGGCGCGCCACATCGAGGAGCGCCGCCGCTGCGGTCGGAGGTGGCCCGTACCGGTCCTGCCACTCGTCCCGGATGTCGTCGACGTCGGCCGGAGCCGTGACGGCGGCCAGGCGGCGGTACGCCTCCATGCGGACGTCGTCGCGCGACAGGTACTCGGTGGGCAGGTAGGCGTCGACGGGGACGTCGATGGTCACCTCGACCGGCGCGGGCGGCGTCTCTCCCTTCAACTCCCCCACCGCTTCCGTGACCAGCTGGCAGTAGAGATCGAAGC
Source organism: Acidimicrobiia bacterium (assembly GCA_035264545.1). Lineage (GTDB taxonomy): Bacteria > Actinomycetota > Acidimicrobiia > IMCC26256 > JACDBD01 > JALZAA01. The sequence goes on along the minus strand of DATFPZ010000369.1, from coordinate 1,531 downwards.
CGACGGCGGCGATGTGACCGGACTGCTCGGCGCCGAGCATGTTGCCCGCGCCGCGGATCTCGAGGTCGCGCATGGCGATCTTGAATCCCGAGCCGAGGTCGGTGAACTCGCCGATCGTCTTGAGCCGCTCGTAGGACTCCTCGGTAAGCGACTGCTCACGCGGGTGGAACAGGTATGCGTAGGCGCGCTGGCCGCGGCGACCGATGCGACCACGCAGCTGGTACAGCTGCGCGAGCCCGAGCAGGTCGGAGCGGTCGACGACGAGCGTGTTGACGGTCGGGATGTCGAGCCCGCTCTCGACGATCGTGGTGCAGACCAGCACGTCGTACTCGCGCTCCCAGAAGTCGAGCACCACCCGCTCGAGGCGACCCTCGTCCATCTGCCCGTGCGCCACGCCGATGCGCGCTTCGGGGACGAGCTCGCGCAGCTGCTCGGTCACGAAGTCGATGTCCTGCACCCGATTGTGGACGAAGAACACCTGACCCTCCCGCAGCAGCTCGCGCCGGATCGCCTCGGCGGCGGCGCGGTCGTCGAACTCCCCCACGTAGGTGAGGATCGGCTGGCGGTCCTCGGGCGGCGTGTTCACGAGCGAGAGGTCCCGGATCCCGGTGAGCGACATCTCGAGGGTGCGCGGGATGGGTGTCGCCGTGAGCGTGAGCACGTCCACGTTGGTGCGGAGCTGCTTGACGAGCTCCTTGTGCTGCACGCCGAAGCGCTGCTCCTCGTCGACGACGAGCAGGCCGAGGTCCTTGAAGCGCACGTCGCCCGACAGCAGCCGGTGCGTCGCGATCACCACATCGACCGACCCGTCACCGACGCCGTCGACCACGGCGGCCTGCTCCCTTGCGGTCAGGAACCGCGACAGCACCTCGACGCGCACCGGGTAGTTCGCGAAGCGCTCACGGAACGTCTGGCCGTGCTGGTTGGCGAGCAGTGTGGTCGGAACGAGCACCGCGACCTGCTTGCCGTCCTGCACGGCCTTGAACGCGGCGCGGATCGCGACCTCGGTCTTGCCGTACCCGACGTCGCCGCACACGAGGCGGTCCATGGGGACCGGCCGTTCCATGTCGGCTTTCACGTCGTCGATGGCTTGCGCCTGGTCGGGCGTCTCCTCGTACGGGAAGGCCTCCTCGATCTCGCGCTGCCACGGCGTGTCGGGTCCGAAGGCGTGGCCGGGCGTGGCGAGCCGGCGGCGGTAGAGGACGACGAGCTCCTGGGCGATCTCGCGGACGGCGGACCGGACGCGGGCGCGGGTCTTCTCCCAGTCGCTGCCGCCCATGCGATTCAGCGTGGGCGTCTCGCCGCCGGTGTAGCGGCGCACCGCACCGACCTGATCTGTCGGGACGTAGAGCTTGTCGCCGGCTCGGTACTCCAGCAGCAGGTAGTCGCGCTCGACGCCGCCGATGGCCCGCGTCGTCATCTCCTTGTAGCGGCCCACGCCGTGCTGGTAATGCACGACGAAGTCGCCGGGCTCCAGCGCGTCGTAGAAGTCGGCGCCGCGCCGGGCGCCGCGCGGCCGGCGGTGCACACG
>DATFPZ010000368.1:0-3939 GCA_035264545.1 Acidimicrobiia bacterium | reverse complement strand
CCGCCTCGTGAGCGTACGGACAGCATTGAAAGCGACGGCGAGCTCGGTCTCAACGGTTCCCGAAGTCCCGTCGACGGGACGAACTCGTCGAGGCGCCAGGACGGGTTCTCCGGAAACCCTGATGTCGCATAGTTCGACGGTCCTCGTGCACTCATAAGCGCCGCTAATGGGTGCGTTCGAGCGTTCGCCATTGATCTCGACCGGCCGAAGAACCGATCCTTGCTCCTTTCGGCGTCAACGCGGGAAGAGACACGGTGAACGTTGCGTTGGCAACGAGCGCTCCCCCACGCATCGAAGGCACAAGGAGATAGGGAGAGAGATGGACTGTCGAACACGATCGATGATCGAGAGGAGCTCTCCATGACCCCCATCATCGAGGCGTCCGGACTCACCAAGCGCTTCGGCGAAGTCCGCGCCCTGGACGGCCTCGACCTGGTCGCCCAGTCCGGCCAGGTCACGGCGCTGCTCGGGCCCAACGGCGCGGGCAAGACGACGTTCGTCAGCGCCGTGGCCACCCTGTTGCGCCCCGACGGCGGTGAGATCCGTGTCGCCGGCATCGACGTCTGCGCCGAGCCCAAGCGGGTCCGCCAGATCATCGGCCTCGCCGGCCAGTTCGCATCGGTCGAGCCGGCGATGACCGGCACCGAGAACGTGCGGCTCGTGGCCCGGCTCTTCGGGCTCAACCGGCGGGCGGCGACTATCGCCGCCGCCGAAGTGCTCGAGCGGCTCGGCCTTGCCGACGCCGGCGATCGCCTCGTCCGCGACTATTCGGGAGGCATGCGCCGCCGCCTCGACCTGGGTGCGAGTCTGGTCGGTCGGCCCCAGCTGCTCCTCCTCGACGAGCCCACCACCGGGCTCGACCCCCGCGGCCGGATCGACTTGTGGGACGCGATCCGTGGCCTGGTCGCCGACGGCACCGACGTGCTGCTCACCACCCAGTACCTCGAGGAAGCAGACCAGCTCGCCCGCCACGTCGTGATCATCGACCACGGACGCGTGATCGCGGCCGGGACACCCGATGAGCTCAAGGACCGCGCCGGAACCAACGTGATCGAGGTCCGCCCGCGGTCCGCGGGCGACCTGCCGGGCGTCGAAGAGGCGCTCGGGAGGATCGGTTGCGAGGCCCCGCACACCGACATGGACACCCAACGCGTCTCCGCCCGTGTCGAGGGCGGCGCCGATCAGCTGCGCGACATCGTCCGCACGCTCGACGAGCGAGGCATCGAGGTCGATGACGTCGGGCTGCGCCGTCCCAGCCTCGACGAGGTGTTCCTCGCCGTCACCGGTCGGCCACTCGAGCCCACCGATCCCGATCCCGGTCCCCAGTCCGCGCCGGCGGACGCTGCCTGATCTTGGGAGGCCCGATGACAACCACGAGCACGCCCACCACCGATGTCGCCGCCGAGGTGACAGTCGCGCGCGCCACCGGCGCCGGCTTCGTGATCGCCGCGCTGCAGAGCGCGAAGCGCACAGTCCTCCAATTCTTCCGCACGCCCCAGCTGCTCATGTTGGGAACGATTCAGGGTGCGCTGTTCCTGTTCATGTTCCGCTACATCTTCGGCGGCGCCATCAACCCCGGCCATGGCCTCAGCTACGTCGACTTCCTCGTGCCCGGTTTTCTCGTGAGCGGCATCCTGTGGCTCGGGATGCCGGCCGCGACGGGCGTCGCAGAGGACGCCAACACCGGCGTGCATGACCGGATGCGGTCCTTGCCGATCCCGCGGCCGTCGGTGATGTTCGGGCGTTCCCTCGCCGACACCGCTCTCACACTGTGGGGAATCTTCGTTGCCACCGTGCTCGGCTTCATCGTCGGGTTCCGCCTTGACGCCAGTGTCGCCGAGGTCGCGTTGGCACTGGTCGTCTTGCTGGCCGCCGTCTACAGCTTCATGTGGGTCTTCATCACCATCGGGTTGACGTCGAAGAGCGCACAGGCAGCCAACGGGACGTCCACGCTGCTCATCGTCCCACTCGCATTCGTGTCCGCGGCGTACGTACCGGCCGACTCGCTGCCCGGCTGGATGCAGCCCGTCGCCAACAACCAACCGTTCACGATCTTCAGCAACGCAACGCGCAGCCTCACGCAGGGCGGCGCCCACTCGATCGGACTCGGCCACAGCACCACCTACTGGGTGGTGCTCAGCCTGGTGTGGTGCGCGGGGATCATGCTCGTCTTCAGCACGATCGCCGTCTCCCGTTTCGCTCGCCGGCGCTGATCGTCCCGAAGAGGTGCGAGATCAGGCGGCGCGGTCCGCCACGGTCTCGCGCGCGATACGGATGAACTCGCGCAGGCGCGGGTTCCACTCCCCCGGCATGGCCACGAGCACCACGCGAAGGGGTGGAAGGTCGCCGATGGGAACGAGCGCGACGTTGGGCGGCGCGAGATGGGCCTGGGTCGACGGAACCCCCGGATGCACGGCTCGGCCCCGCGCCACGAGCAGGGCGATCTCGTCGAACGAGCTCGGTCGCTCGGCGAGACGCTCGATGGGCCGACCGCTCGGCGTACGGAACGGGACCCAATCCTCTTGGTGATCGTCGGGCAGGATGCTCGGGGCCACGACCTTGTAGTCCCCGAGATCCTCGATGTAGACGCGCTCGCGCCGGGCAAGCGGATGGCTGCTCGCGACGGCGAGCATCCGCGGCTCGGTGTCGAGCGTGGCCGCCACACCCACACCGGGTGGATCCCGCAGTACCGGCGTCACGAGAACGTCGATCTCCCCCTCGCGCAGCGGACGGCCGGGATCGTCGGGAGGTATCGCCGTGACGTGCACCGCGCAACGGGAGTGGGCGGCCTCGAACGCCTCCACGATCTCCACGAGGCGCGCACCGCCCGCGCTCGCGAACATGAGGCCGACGCGAACCGTGCCCTCGAGTTGCCGCGTCGCAGCCCGCTCGACCGCCTCGGTCAAACTCCGCACAGCCGGACCGACCTCCGCTCGGAAGCGCTCGCCCGGCGTCGTCAACGCGACCCGACGGCTGGTGCGGTACACGAGCTGCTCGCCGAGCTTTCGCTCGAGGCTCCGGAGACTTTGGCTCACCCGCGACTGAGTGAGGCCGAGCCGCTCCGCGGTGCGACCGAAGTGGAGCTCCTCGGCCAGTGTGAGGAACACCTTGATTTCGCGTAGCTCCACCATCTCGTGCACTCATAAGCGAACCTAATGGGTGCGTTCGCGTCTTCGCCATTGATCTCCTCGCCGGCGAACCCGATGCTCCCGAACGACGGATCCCGGCTCTCGGGGAGGTGTGGTCGAGACAGTGGTGCGAGCAAGGCGCGCGTTACGCGGCGTCGCCGCCGAGCTCGGGGACCACCTTGACGGACATCGCGCCGAGCTCACCGGCTACTGCTCCCGAATGCTGGGATCGCAGGTCGACGCCGAGGACGCGGTCCAAGAAACGTTGATGCGAGCCTGGCGCGGCGTCGACCGCTTCGAGGGTCGGGCGGCGCTGCGGACGTGGCTGTACAGCATCGCCACCAACGTGTGTTTCGATCACCTGCGCAGCGGCAGGCGAAGGCCCCCTCCGATCGACCTCGGCTCGGGGAGCCCGGTCGACGCGTTGCCGGGTCCGGCGTGGCTGGCACCGGCGGCCGGCGCGGCGGCGCTCGAAGCAACCGACCCAGCCGATGTTGCGATCTCTCGCGACGAGGCTCGGCTTGCGTTGGTCGCGGCGGTCCGGCGGCTCCCCGCACGGCAGCGGGCGGTCTTGTGCTTGCGCGACGTGCTGCGTTGGCGAGCGAGAGAAGTCGCCGACCTCCTGGGCGTCACCGTGCCGTCGGTGAACAGCGCGCTCCAACGCGCCCGCGCGACACTGGCGGCCCGCAAGGTCGGTGACGCTGATGGCACCGCGTCGCTGGACGAATCCGATCGAGCTTTGGTCACCCACTTCGTCGACGCCTTCGCGCGGCACGATTTCGACGCGATCGTCGCAATGCTGTGTGAGGAC
>DATFPZ010000367.1:0-3830 GCA_035264545.1 Acidimicrobiia bacterium | reverse complement strand
CAACACGACGTAGCCGATGGCCACCAGCACGAGGAACGCCCCGGCGACCGCGGTGAGCCGGGCGGGATCCGAGAAGCCCCTCTCTCGGAGCCACGTGCCCGTTCGGGCCGCCAGCCACGCGGCGGCGATCGCCCACGCCAGGATCGCGACGTACAGGATCGTGCGCTCGTCGATGGTGTCGGGATCACCGACCGCGGGCGGGTTCGGCGGGTACTTGGCGAACGGCACGAGGTACACGACGACGAACGCCGTCGCCGCCCACGTGATCGACCGCTGCCAGTCGTCACGGCCCGGGAGGCGATGGCGGACGGCAGCGAAGGTCGCGGCGAAGATCACGCCCAACGCGACGCTGACGAAGATCATCCCCAACGCGCCGCCGAACGTCTGCACGCCGCGACTGAACGTCTCGTGCCCGCCGCCGCCCCGCGCCTCCTCGAGGCGGATCGCGTCGCCGATCGTGCGCTCGCCGACGAGCAGGAGGAACAACGCGCTCGCTGCTCCCCCGGCGAGGCCGGCGACCGCACCCCGACGGATGTAGCTGCCCAGCATCGGGCCTCCTCTCAGTGACAGGGCACGCCGGCGAAGTGCCGGGCGTCGTGGAAGAACTCGTGCAACCGCCCGGCGGCGCTCCCGAGGGCGGCGCCGTTCTCGACGGTGATCAGGTAGATACCCAACACCAGCAGCCCGACGACCAGCCAGACCCACACGGGGACCCTGACCTTCTCGAGCTCGAGTGCATCATCCATGGTGCTCACCTCCCCCCGTGTGCTCGTGGACCGGTACCCCACCGTTGTGGGGATGGTCGTGACCGTGACTGTGCGGGTGCGCGTGCAGCGGCGTCGGTCGCCCGACGTGCTCCTCGTACCCGGGGATCGCGATGCGGTAGACGCAGCAGTCGCAATTCATGCGTGCCTCGCCCTCGATCGCCTCGTGATGGCGCTCGAGCACCAGCTTGGCGAGGCGGGCATCGGGACCGAGGTGCGCGCCGTGACGGACCGCCACGCCCGGATGGTCGGCGGCCCACGCGTCGGCTTGGTCGTGGATGCGGTCCACGAGGATTCCGGTGAACAGGAAGTACGGCACCACGGCGATGGTCGTGGCGCCGAGGCGGCGGCAGCGTTCGAGCGCGTCGGGAACCGACGGGGGCGCCAACGAGATGAACGCCGGCTCGACGAGTCCTAACCCGCGCGAGTCCTGGAGGAGCCGCCCGACCTTGTACAGGTCGGAGTTGGCGTCGGGGTCGCTGGACCCGCGCCCGACGAGCACCACCGCGAGCTCGCCGGGATCGTCGCCGCCGACGGCGGCGCGGATGCGGTCCTCGGCGAGCGCGAGCACGAGGGGATGGATGCCGAGCGCCCGCCCGTACTCGAACCGCACGCCATGATGGCGGCGGCGCCCGCGTTCGAGCGCCGCGGGCCCGTCGTTCTTCATGTGGCCGGCGCCGAGGAGAACGAGCGGGACGGCGCCGATCGAGGTGGCACCGCGACTGACGAGCGCGTCGATGGCGGTGTCGAGGTCGGGCTCGGCCAACTCGATGAACCCGCAGCCGATCTCGAGGCCGTTCGCCTCGCCCCGCAGCACGTCGGCGAACTGCCAGTACTCGTCGACGCCGGCGGCCGAGCGGCTGCCGTGGCCGATGAGGAGCAGCGCGGGCCGTGGGCTCATGATGCGTTCCCTTCCGATGACGGGGCGGCGAGGCGAACGAGCGCGTTGACGGCCGCCGCCGCCACCGCGCTGCCGCCCTTCTCGCCGACGTTGGAGATGGCGGGCAATCCGCTCGCGCGCAAGCGCGCCTTCGACTCGGCAGCGCCGACGAACCCGACCGGCATGCCGATGACGAGGGCGGGTGCGAAGACGCGCCGGGCCGCGAGGGCCAGCACCTCGTCGAGCGCGGTCGGTGCGCAGCCGACGGCCACGACGGCGCCGGTCGGATGCGCCGCAGCCGCGGCGCGCATTCCGAGGGCGGCGCGCGTTTCGCTTCGTTGCTCCGTTGCCGGCGCATGGGCGAGGAAGCACTCGGTTGCGACGCCGCGGATGCCGGAGCGCACCATCTCGACGTCGCAGAGGACGGGCGCGCCGGCGCGCAGCGCGCGCACGCCGGCGTCGACGGCGGACTCGTCGACCACCATCGACGTGGCGTACTCGGGATCGGCGCTGGCGTGGATCACACGCTCGACGACGGCGCGTGGCCCGGGAGCGAGGTGCGAGAGGTCGACGCGGGTTTCGAGGATGCGGTAGCTCTCGGTCTCGATCGGGTGGATCACGCCTGCACCTCCTCGATCGCGTCGCGTGGGCAGATCTCCACGCAGGCCAGACAGCCCGTGCAGCGCTCCGTGACGACGTCGGGCCGACCCGGCGCGGCGATGAGGGCGTGCTCGGGGCAGGTGACGAGGCAGGCACCGCAGGCGGTGCAGCTCGCGGTCACGGAGACGGTGATGGTGGCCGCGGCGGTCATGGCCGGTACCCGCGCGGCGTGACGACGCGTCCGTCGACGACGCGCGTCGACGACGCGCCGACGAGCACGCATGTCGTCATGCCGGCTTCGGTCGGGTCGAGCTCGGCGAGCGTCGTGACCTGGATGTGCTCGTCGGCGCGGGTGGCGTCGGTGACGACGGCGACCGGCGTCGACGGGGCGCGGTGCGCGAGCAGGATCCGGCGGGCGGCGTCGAGCTGCCACGTCCGGCGCCCCGAACGCGGGTTGTACAGCGCCAGCGCGAAGTCGGCGGCCGCCGCCGCTCGGAGGCGCGCCTCGATCGCCTCCCAGGGCGTGAGGAGGTCGGACAGGCTGATGGTGGCGAAGTCGTGCCCGAGGGGCGCTCCCACCGCCGCGGCCGCGGCGTGGGCGGCGGTCACGCCGGGCACGATCTCGATCTCGACGCCGGGGGCGTCTGCAGCGAGCTCGAGGGTGATCGAGGCCATGGCGTACACGCCCGGATCGCCCGAGCACACGAGCGCGACCTCGCGTCCGCCGGCTGCTTCGGCGAGCGCCTGTTTGGCCCGCACGGCTTCCTCGCCGATCGGGCTGCGGACGACGTCCTGGTGCGGTTGCAGCAGGTCCGCGCACGCGTCGACGTAGGGGGTGTACCCGATCACGACCTGGGCGTGGCGCACCGCCGTTTCGGCCGCCGCGGTGCGCAGGGCGGTGGCGCCGGGCCCGAGCCCGACGACGCGCAACCGCCCGGGTGGGCGGGGGCGGCGGGCGACGGCCACGGTGGCGACGGCGTTCGCCTGCTTGTGCACGACGAGCTCGGCGTCGGGCCCGGCCGCCAGCAGGGCGGCGGCCTCGGCGACGCTGGGCGTTCCGACCGCGTCGGCGACGACCACGCTCGGGGTCGGCACTGCGACCTCGCGGAGCGCATCGGCGGGGAACCCGCGCAGCGGCAGCCCGAGCGACTGAAGACCCGGCTCGCTCGTCTTGCGATCGAGCGTCGCGACCTCGGCGACGGAGGCGCGCGCGAGCCCGGCCGTGTCGAGCGCGGCGTCGAGGAGGTCTGACACCGCGTGCGCCGGCGCGCCGGTCGAGGCGCCGACACCGGCGACGAGCGACGGCGGGTGCAGCGCGACGACACCGGGCTCGGGTGCGACGCGCCGGTCGGTCACGACGATGCGTTCCGGAGCATCGCCACCCGTCAGGTCGGTGGGCATCGGCCAGCCCCGCTCGTTGGAGACGCGCGGCGCGCGTCCGTCGAGCATTGCGGCGGTCACGGCGGCGACGTCGCCGGTGGCGACGAAGCCCGGCAGCGTGTCGAGGGCGACGCGACCGGCACTGTCGGTTGCAGTCGTGAGCACCGGCTCGGCGTCGAGCAGCCCGCCGACCCGGCGGGCGAGGG
>DATFPZ010000366.1:0-3759 GCA_035264545.1 Acidimicrobiia bacterium | reverse complement strand
GTGCAGAACGACAAGGAAGACCCGGCCGACGTCGCCAAGGCGTTCCTCAAGAGCAACAAGGTGACTTGAGCCCGGGACGTCCGATGTGCGCGCGGCCCCGCTTCGGCGGGGCCGCCGCGCGCGGTGCTAGTTCGAGACGGTGATCGCGCAGGTCGCCAGGCCGCGCTTCTGCAGGTACTGCTGGTGGTACTCCTCGGCGGGCCAGAACACGGGCGCGGGCGTGATCTCGGTGACGATCGACCGCTTGAACCGCTCCTGCGCGGCGTCCTTCGACGCCTTCGCCTTCGCCTCTTGCTCGGGCGAGTGGAAGTAGATCGCCGAGCGGTACTGGTCGCCGACGTCGGGTCCCTGGCGGTTCAGCTGGGTCGGGTCGTGCAGGTGCCAGAAGGCGTCGAGCAGCTCGTCGTAGGAGACCTGCGCGGGGTCGAACTCGACGAGCACGGCCTCGGCGTGGCCGGTGGTGTGGCTGCAGACCTCCTCGTACGACGGGTGCTCGGTGCGCCCGCCGGTGTACCCGACGGTAGTGGCGATCACGCCGGGGATCTGGCGGAAGTCGCCCTCGACGCCCCAGAAGCACCCCGCCGCGAACGTCGCCTGCTCGGTCTTCGTGTCCGTCATCGGATCACCCTTCCTGGGTTGCTCACTTCTATCAACGCCGGCGTATTCCGCTCACCAGCCGCGGTCGATCCACTCCTGGAGGTGCGGGCGCTCGGTGTCGAGGGTCGTGTCGAGCCCATGGCCGGGCAGCACGAGGAGGTCGTCGGGGAGCGAGAACAGGCGCCGGTCGATCGACTCGATGATCTGGTTGAAGTCTCCGCCGGGGAGACTCGTGTTCCCGGGCCCGCCGGGGAACAGGGTGTCGCCGCTGAACAGCACCGGGTGCCCCTCGAGCAGGAAGCACGTCGACCCCGCGGTGTGTCCGGGCGTGTGGATCGTGCGCAGCCGGAGGTCGCCGACCTCGATCACGTCGTCGTCGGGGATCGTGAAGTCGTACGACGGCAGCATCGACGCGTCCTCGGGGGCGATCCCTACGTCGATCCCGGCGTCGCGCACGGCCTCGACGGCCTGGATGTGGTCCCAGTGCCCGTGCGTCGTGAGGACACGCCGTACGCCGGTCGCCCGGCTCACCTCGAGAAGCAGGTCGTGCTCGTTGGCGGCGTCGAGCAGGGTCGCGGCGCCGGTGCCCTTGCTCCGGAGAATGAACACGTTGTTCTCGAACGGTCCGACGGTCAGCTTGTCGATCCGCAGCTCGGGCGTCTCGAAGTGGGCGGGTCGCACGATTCATCCTTTCGCCGTCGCAAGCTCCGGCTCTGCGGCGGCGGTCGGCAGAGCCGCCGCCCCCGCGGGCCATAAGGGTACCGGCGCCCTGGCAACTTGACTGAGCGGTCCAGTACCGTCCGAATCGTGCGGAGGAGCTCGCCCGAGGGAGCCTGGTAGTCGTGGATTTCCTTGACACGCCCGCGGAGGCGGCGTTCCGCGACGAGGTGCGGACCTGGCTCGCCGAGCATCTCGTGGGCGAGTTCGCCGAGCTCGGCGGCGGCGGCGGGCCGTCCGACGAGACGGCCTGGGAGCTGCGCGTCGAGTGGGAGAAGCTGCTCGGGCGCGACCGCTGGGTGGGGCTCGACTGGCCCGAGGAGTACGGCGGGCGGAACGCGAGCTACGCCGAGCAGATCATCTTCAGCGAGGAGTACGCCAAGGCCGACGCGCCGACCCGCGTGAGCTTCTTCGGTGAAGGGCTGTTCGCGCCGACGGTGCTCGCGTACGGCACCGAGGAGCAGAAGTGCCGGTTCCTGCCGAAGATCCAGGCCGCCGAGGAGCTGTGGTGCCAGGGGTACTCCGAGCCGAACGCCGGCTCCGACCTGTCGAACGTGCAGACGCGCGCGGTGCTCGACGGCGACCAATGGATCATCAACGGGCAGAAGGTGTGGACGACGTTGGCGCACCGCGCCCATTGGTGCTTCGCGGTCGTGCGCACCGATCCCGACGCGCCGGCCCACAAGGGCCTGTCGTACGTGCTCGTCCCGATGAAGCAGACGGGGGTTTCGGTCCGTCCGCTGAAGCAGATGACGGGCACCGCCGAGTTCAACGAGGTCTTCTTCGACGACGCGCGCACCGACAAGGCGAACGTCGTCGGCGAGGTGAACGACGGCTGGAAGGTTGCCATGGCCACGCTCGGTTTCGAGCGTGGGACAGCGTTCCTCGCCCAGCAGATCGCGTTCCAGCGCGAGGTGTCGGAGCTGATCGAGGTGGCGCACAAGAACGGCGCCACCGCCGAGCCGGCGATCCGTCAACAGCTCGCCGACGCGTTCGTCGGCGTCCAGATCATGAAATACAACGGCCTACGCATGCTGACCCAGCTCGTCAAGACAGGCGTGCTCGGGCCCGAGTCGAGCATCGGCAAGCTGTACTGGAGCTCCTGGCACCGCCGGCTCGGCGAGATCGCGATGCACGTGCTCGGCACCGACGGGCTGCTCGTCGACGGCGAGCCCGGCGACAAGCCAGGCGAGTACGAGCTCGGCGAGCTGCAACGCACGTTCATGGTCAGCCGGTCGGAGACGATCTACGCCGGCGCCAGCGAGATCCAGCGCAACATCATCGGCGAGCGGGTGCTCGGGCTCCCGCGTGAGCCGCGAGCTGAGGGGGACAAATGAACTTCGCGTTCTCGGAGGAGCAGGAGCAGCTCCGCGAGGCCGTCCGCAAATTCATGGAGGCGAAGTCGCCTTCATCGGAGGTGCGGCGCCTCATGGAGACGACCGAGGGCTACGACGAAGCGGTCTGGAAGCAGATGGCGCAAGAGTTGGGCCTCCAGAGCCTGCACCTACCCGAGGCCCACGGCGGTCAGGGGTACACCTTCGTCGAGCTCGGCATCGTGCTCGAGGAGATGGGCCGCGTCCTGTTGTGCGCGCCGTACTTCTCGACGGTGGTATTGGCGGCGGACGCGATCATGAACGCCGGCACCGACGCCCAGCAGGGCGAGCTGTTGCCGGGCATCGCGTCGGGCGAGACCATCGCCGCGCTCGCGTTCACGGAGCCGAACGGCCGGTGGGACGCGTCGGGCATCACCATGGAGGCCAGCGGCACGGGCGACGATTACCAGCTGTCGGGCACGAAGATGTTCGTGATCGACGGGCACACCGCGAACACGATCATCACGGTGGCGCGGCTGACCGGCACCAGCGGCGAGGACGGCATCTCGTTCTTCGCCGTCGACGGCGACGCGTCCGGCCTGACGCGCACGCCCCTGGCGACGATGGACCAGACCCGGAAGCAGGCTCGTCTCGACTTCTCCGACGTCGCGGCGCGGCCGCTGGGCGAGCCGGGCGCGGGATGGGCGGCGTTGTCCAAAACGCTCGACCAGGCGGCCGTGGGCCTGTCGAACGAGATGGTCGGCGGCGCGCAAAAGGTGCTCGAGATGTCGGTCGAGTACGCGAAGGTGCGCGTGCAGTTCGGTCGCCCCATCGGCTCGTTCCAGGCCATCAAGCACAAGTGCGCCGACATGCTGCTCGAGGTCGAGTCGGCCAAGTCGGCCGCGTACTACGCGGCGTGGGCCGCGGCCGAGGACAACGAGGAGCTCCCCGTTGTCGCAAGCCTGGCCAAGGCGTACTGCTCCGACGCGTATTTCCACGCCGCCGCCGAGAACATCCAGATCCACGGCGGCATCGGCTTCACCTGGGAGCACGACGCCCACCTGTACTTCAAGCGGGCGAAGAGCTCGGAGATCCTGCTCGGGGACGCCACCTACCATCGCGAGCTGCTCGC
>DATFPZ010000365.1:0-3364 GCA_035264545.1 Acidimicrobiia bacterium | reverse complement strand
TCTGCGGGTCGACCTGCGCCGGCGGCAAGAGGCCGATGCCGTCGTAGTGGTGGAGCGTGCGCACCGACACCTGGGCCACACGAGCGAACGCTCCGATCCCGAACACGACTCCATACCTACAACCTCACGCGACGTGAGGGTCAAGGGCGTGCGGCGACTCTCTCCTCCCGGCTTGCTGCTCCCGCAAGTCCCGGAGCCGGCCGTCGGTGCCGATCTCCCACCGCTTGCCCCGGGGTCCTGCACGCTGAAGTTGTAGAAGTAGTAGCTGCTCTCGCGGGTCGGCCGGACGATCCGGGCGCGACTGCCCGCTCGTGGAGCGCGTCGACTTCGGCCGCCGTCTCGCATCGTCGCCGCACCCGAGTTCGCGCCCACGATCTACGAGCGGCTCGTTCCCTATGCGCAGACGCTGTGCGTCGTCAGCCTGAACCTGTCCGAGATGGGCCCGGTGAGCCGGGCGCTCGGCGTCCTCGCGTCGCTGATGGGCGACTACTCCCGCGCCGAGCTGCACTTCGCCGACGCACTCGCGACGAGTGAACGCATCGGCGCTCCCCCGCACGTGGCGCGGACGTCAGCCGATTACGCCCGGATGCTGTTGACCCGCGGCGCCGCCGGCGACCACGAGCGCGCGCAAGCGCTGCTCACGCAGGCGCGATCAATCGCCGAGCGGATCGGGCAGGGTGGTGTGCTGGCCGACGTCGTCGGCCTGGCTGAGCAGCGCGCCGAGGCGTGAGCGCTCAGACGGTGCGGACGTTCTGCGCTTCCTCGCCCTTCTTCCCGGGCGCGATGTCGAACTCGACGCGCTGTCCCTCATCGAGGGTTCGATATCCGTCACCCTGGATGGCCGAGAAGTGGACGAAGACGTCGTCCCGTCCCTCGATGGCGATGAAGCCGTAGCCCTTTTCAGCGTTGAACCACTTGACCGTACCGGTCGTTGCCATTTTGTTGCGTCGCTCCTTGCTGTTCCCGCACCGATGTCAGCGTCGATGTCGGGATCGTATGTACAAAGGTCAGTGGCGCTGTTGCGAATCGATTGGGACCGGAACGGTACGAGGGCGGTCGTACCGCGATGTCTCGTTCGCGTCGCATCCGCCGCGACCGAAGCTGACGTGCTGACTGTATCGCAGCGTACAAAGCATCAAGCAGTGGCGCGGCAAATCAGCCGCTTCGGGTGATGCCCTCGGTTCATACGCATTTGGACGTCATCCAGGTTTTCGTCGGTAACTTCCGGTCCCGGCCGAAGCGCGCCTCTTGACCGTGACCGCGAGCACGTAGCGTGAACCTCGTGCCCGGCGCTTCACCGCTTCGAACCCGCGTGCTCACCGACAGCGAGGCGAACACGGTGGCGGGCTGGGCGGACACCGTCGAGTCGTGGCCGGTCGGCACCCACGTCTGGGGCCAGTACGCCGAGCAGATCACGGACCGGATGGCCGCGTGCCGCACCGAGAACGTCTCGGCGTGCCACCCCGGCGTCGCCGCCCTCGTCGAAGGTCCGCTCTGCGAGATCGCGACCGGGGCGCTCGGCGAGCCCGCGTCCGCCTTCAAGGACAAGATCAACTACAAGCATCCTGGCGGAGCGGGGTTCCGTCCCCATCAGGACCGTCTTGCATATCCGGGCGTGGCGCGCGTGCTGTCAATCCTCGTCGCGATCGACGAGTGCACCACGGAGTCCGGATGCCTCTGGTTGGCGGAGGGCGTCGACGAGCCTCTCCCGACCGACGAACGCGGCGTCGTTCGCGACGACGTCGTCGATTCCCTGCACTGGGAGCCGGCCGAGCTGGCTGCCGGCGACGCGGTCCTGATCGACGGCCTCGCACCGCACTACAGCGAGCCCAACCGCGGCGATCGACGCCGCCGCGTCCTCGTCGCGAGCTACGCGCCCGCCGGCGAGCACTACTCGCGCGATCGCTATTACGACGCGCGCGCGGACACGATGCGTCGGGCCTCGCGGGAGGACGGACGGTTCCGGGTCAGCACGCTGGCCGACTTCGACGGCGTCGAGATCCCGGCGGAGAACGCCGCTTCGGACCGCTGCACGCATCTGGCGGTCGCGCAGGGCTGATCCCCGGTCCGGACGGCCGCCGGCCCCACCCAAGCGGGCCGGCAAGGGTCTCGACGCCAACCCGCACCAGCTGCGAACATGTGTTCGTGCCCGGCCAGGCCACGATCCTGCATGCCGACCTCGACGCCTTCTACGCCTCGGTCGAGCAACGGGACGATCCGCGGCTGCTCGGCCGCCCGGTGATCGTGGGGTCGGGGGTCGTGCTCGCTGCCAGCTACGAGGCGAAGGCGTTCGGGGTCCGCACCGCTATGGGCGGCGCGCACGCCCGTGCGCTGTGCCCGCAGGCGGTCGTGGTCGAGCCCCGCATGTCCGCGTACTCGGAGGCGAGCGAGGCCGTCTTCGAGGTGTTCAACCACACGACCCCGCTCGTCGAGGGCCTGTCGATCGACGAGGCGTTCCTCGACGTGGGAGGGCTGCGGCGGCTGTCCGGCCCGGCGACGGAGATCGCCGTGCAGCTCCGGTGCGAGGTCCGCGAGCGTGTCGGCTTGCCGATCACGGTCGGCGTGGCGAGGACCAAGTTCCTGGCCAAGGTCGCGAGCGCCGTGGGCAAGCCCGACGGGTTGCTGGTCGTGCCTCCCGATCGCGAGCTGGCGTTCCTGCACCCGCTGCCCGTCGAACGGCTCTGGGGGGTGGGGCCGGTGACCGCCGAGAAGCTCCACAGCCGCGGGATCACCAGCGTCGGTGAGGTGTCCGAGCTCGCCGAGGGCGCGCTGGTCGCCATGCTGGGCAAAGCGGCGGGCCGGCACCTGCACGCGCTCGCTCACAACCGCGACCCGCGTCCCGTACAGGTCGGCCGCCGCCGCCACTCGATCGGATCCCAGCACGCGCTCGGGCGTGCACCGAAGTCGTCCGACGACGTCGACGCCGCTGTCGTCGCGCTCGTCGACCGCGTCTCTCGGCGGATGCGCGCCGCCGGGCGCGTCGGCCGGACGGTGATGTTGCGGTTGCGGTTCGACGACTTCTCACGCGCGACGCGGTCGTACACCCTGGCCCAGGCGACCGCGCAGACCCGACAGATCCTCGACGCGGTGCGCGAGCTCTTGGCGACAGCCACGCCGATGATCGAGCGGCAGGGGCTCACCCTCGTCGGCATCTCGGTCGGCAACCTGCACGACGACGCCGCCGTACAGCTCGCGCTGCCGTTCGACCGCCGCCGCGCCGGCGCCGACGGCCTCGACAGCGCGCTGGACGATGTGCGCGACCGGTTCGGATCGAACGCGGTTACCCGCGCCGTGCTGCTCGGCCGCGACCAGGGCTTGTCGGTGCCGATGCTGCCCGATTGAGCCCCCAGGCCCGGTCTCATCT